>NZ_JCBDGG010000052.1:0-2540 GCF_059833835.1 Vibrio sp. R15-SG3-ISO1B
CAACTTCAGAGCCTACGTACAACTTACTCATTTTGCTTCCTTACACAGAATTCCAGAGCGTATTTATGGCAAGAATGTTATCAAGATGCAAGCGCACTTTGTAACCATTAATTCTGCAAATGTAATTATGTTCTATATATATGTCTTTAATGCTCGTTGTTTGCGGCTTTTATGTCTAATGAGTGAATTTGGAGAAATTCACATGATTGTGACTGACTATGCGTTTTCGGTGCTAGAGCGCAGCGGGAAGTTTGTTAGATTATACTGAATGGATATGCATCATTTAGTCAGTTTTTATGACTAAATATGAGGTTTAGGTTCGTTTTACTTGTCTCGGCGCTATTCAGATCCACCTCATAAACACGCATTGTGAATGATCTGACGTGATCGTCGCCCTCGACACAAAACACCAAAACAGCAAAATGATAAAAAAGTGTTAATAAGTTCGATGATCTGGCGTGAAAGCGCAGCAAACAGAGAAAGTACGGGATCAAAGTCGATTCTAGGTGGTATTATTAGCACAGCCGTGTCATAGTCCGGTGCGTTATTTTTTGATCAATGTTGTTACTATCTGGAGCACACTTTATGTCTCATGAAGATGAATATCTATCAGTTGAAGAGTTAATTGAAATTCAAAAAGAAGAGACTCGCGACATCATTCAAGCGTTACTCGAAGACGGCAGTGATCCAGATTCTTTATATGAGATTGAACACCACCTGTTTGCTGAAGATTTCGACACCCTAGAGAAAGCGGTAGTGGAAGCATTCAAAATGGGCTTTGAAGTATTAGAAGCGGAAGAGACCGAAGACGAAGACGGCAACAAACTGTTGTGCTGCGACGCCACCATGGAATCAGCACTAAACGCAGAAGCCATTGATGCGCAAGTAGAGAAGTTGGTTCACCTCGCTGAAAAATACGACATCATCTACGATGGATGGGGCACCTACTACGAAGGCGAAGACGCCTTGTACCCAGATGATGAAGAGGATGACGACGAGTAATTGAGAGTCGTCTCACGTTCACAGCGCTCAGCCTGTTTTCAATGCCAGTCTCAAGACTGGCATTGTTGTTTTTACGCTTTATAATCACTGACATTGATCTGGCTCAATAAATCATCGGCGTACCCATGCAGTTATCTCTTGCCGGCTTATGGCAACTTTCTCCTCTCACGGATCTCTCTATTCCTCAAGACGATCTTATGTTCCCGAATCCACTCAGCGCCGTGTTGCCAGACGACATGAGCGAGGAACAGATTGCTGAGCAAGAGTGGCATTTGATGCACGATATTGAGGTCGATGAGGCCATGCTAGCCTTCCCTGCGGTGGATTTGGTGATGTCGGGCATCGATTACCATGCTGAAGTCAGACTCAATGGTGTCGCGCTGTTTGATTGCGATGGGAGCCAAAGTGAGGTTCGAAAAGAGATCCGTCCCTATTTGCAAGCGGGACGAAATCGATTTGAGATACTGTTTTTAGAAGAAGATGAGCCGTTGATTGAAGAGGCCGAAGGCGAGGTTTGTCCGCTAGGGAGCGATAATCAACGTTTATCGGATCCGAGAATGGGCATTTGGCATGCGCCGTATTTGCAGTTTATTCGTCACGTACGTTTAGAACACGTGGCGACCGAGCAGATATGGCATCATGGCGGCGGCTGCGAATTGCTGGTCTCGCTGCATTATCACACCTACAACGCGGGGCTCGTCTCAGCGTCGGTGAAATTTAATGGCATGACCTATCACTTGCCGTTGGATGTGCGCGCGCAGTCGGTCAGTGCGCTGTTTCAAGTCGAAGCGCCTGTTTACTATGATGTGAACGATCCCAATCCAGCGCACCTATACGCATTGGAAGTGGGGCTCGATGGCCAGAAGCAACACTTTGAATTGGGGCTAAGTGAGTCATTGTGCGTGACGCATTTTCCAGTGCGCGGGGCGTAGGGGCTTCGTAACTCGAATTTGTTTCGATAGCAATAAGGGCCGCTGAGCGGCCCTTGTTCGTTATGCGTGTGCACCGTGGTGGCATTGCCAATTCGCGTCTTGGCGCTGCCACACTTTTTCGTGGAAGTAGTAGGCCACCGTGTTGATACTTGGCTCAATGGCCGCCATGATGCCGCCAATCAACCAGCTACCCGTCATCAAATACGCGACCGTAAACGCGACGCTAAAGTGCACGCTGGCGAAGCTAGTGGTTTTAATCCCAGTCGATTTGGCTAATTTACGAAGCGCTGGGTGTGTCTGCCAAGCCTTTTCATGGAAGTAGAAGGCGACGGTGTTAACCATAGGTTCAATCATCGCGATTAGACTGCCAATTAAAATATCACCGGTCAGTAGGTAGGCGACGCTAAACGCAATGGTAAAGTGCAAGGCTGCGAATGTCAGTGTCTTTTTCATGGTGAAGTCCAATGCTCTGTTGTGTCGATAGAGATATTATTGATAATTATTTTCATTAAAGAAAATTGGAAAATTCGATAAATTCAATAGGTAAAAACTATTGAACAAGCCGTAGTGACTCAGGGCTGGGAGTTGAACAGGGAAAGAAGAAAG
>NZ_JCBDGG010000053.1:0-26418 GCF_059833835.1 Vibrio sp. R15-SG3-ISO1B
CTTTCACCGTTTGAATTTGAAGCGTTAACTGCCCAGTCCTCACAGTGGCTGTTGGCGATTGTGCTCATGCTTTGTGCCGTTGGGTTGGTACTAGGATTGGAGAAGCTTTCCGAACGTAATGACGGCTAAGCACAGTACTATCTTAAGGAAAAACGGGCTTAGGGAAAACGGGGGGCTTCAAGCGCCCCGTTTACAATTTCGCGATAAGATCTGGATTGATGCCAAAGCTGGTTTTGTGCTCTTCAATCACCACTTCACTGCGGGTTTGAATCACACCCGGTAATGTCCCCATCTTGCTCGACATGAAACTCTGATAAGCCTTCATGTCTTTCACTCGTACTTTGATCATGGTGTCAAAGTCACCAGACAAGGAGTAACACTCTTCGATTTCCGGAATATCGGCCACAGCTTGGGCAAATTTATCAAAAATAGAGAAACTGGTTTGATCAAGACGAATATGGATGAAAACCTGGACATCTAAGCCCAACTTTTCTGGGTTGAGTTCGGCATGATAGCCTTTGATATAGCCTTCTTTCTCAAGGCGTTTCACACGATCGGAACAAGGAGAGGTAGTGAGATTCACCTGCTTCGCCAATTCAACAATGGGCAATCGACCCTTAATGTTTAAGGCGCGCAGTATTTCTTTGTCTATTCGGTCTAATTCCATTGCGTCTCCAGTCTCGCTTTGATTCCCATCGAGCTGGATTATACAACGAACATAAATAAAGTCTGAGTCTTACGCCGCTTTTGCGTGGTCGAAATCTCGGTTCGAAGGGACATGGGTCGCTTGGGTGTTGCAGACGCGACAGAAGCTTTGTTGCTCCATTTTCACGTAGTGTGCGCCTTTAAAAAGAGTAGAGAAAAAACACGCCAAACTTTTTACGACGGAATCATGGTTTTCATCACATCGTTTCATCACCGCTTTGTGCGCTGTTACCTTATCGCAGCAATGGCAGTACATTTGTGGCATTGTCCTCTCTCCTTTTCTATGCGTTCCATTTAATCGACATAGTTTTAATGACAGAGTTCCGAGTTCTCAAACTTTAGTTTAAAAAATGTGAGCTGTGTACAAATAATAGACTGGAAAATGTCTAAAGCCCTGCGGACAGGGCTTTAGACACTAGAGTGGTGATTGATTAATCAAGGGTTTGCAGCTGTTTCTCATAGTCAGCAAATTGTGCTTTTACTGACTCTTCAGGCTCTGCGCTCAATAGACTCACCATCACGATCGATAGGGTAGAGAACACAATTCCTGGAACGATTTCATACACATCGAACCAACCGCCAGACAATTGCTTCCAAACCACGATTGTCACACCGCCAACAATGATACCCGCCAACGCGCCATTGCGATTCATGCGCGACCAGTACAAGCTCAATACTAGTGCAGGGCCAAATGCAGCGCCAAAGCCTGCCCATGCGTAAGAGACCAAACCGAGTACAGAGCTGTCGGGTGTCATCGCCAGTACGAGGGCGACAATCGAAATACCGACAACCGCAACGCGTCCAACCATCACAATCTCTTCAGAGCTGGCATCTTTCTTAAACACTTGTTTGTAGAAATCCTCCGCTAGCGCCGATGAAGACACAAGTAACTGAGAGTCCGCTGTACTCATGATCGCCGCAAGAATCGCGGCCAGTAGGATACCGGCAATCACTGGGTGGAATATGGCGTTAACCAACAACATGAAGATGGTTTCGCCATCATCCACATTTCCACCGGTATTGGTCACGTAAATAAGCCCGACCATCCCCACCAAAAGCGCGCCAGCCATAGATAAGCCAGTCCAGATCACCGCGATACGGCGTGCCGTCGTCAGGTCTTTGTTGCTGCGAGATGCTTTAAAACGCGCCAAAATGTGTGGCTGACCAAAGTAGCCCAAGCCCCATGCCACAAGCGAAATGATCGCGATAGCAGAGAGTGGCTCGCCTTTGGAGTCATTCCACAGTGTCAGGAGTTCCGGGTTGATGCTATTGAGCTGAGCAGCAACATCAGAGAACCCACCCTCCATAGCCACAACGGGAACGATCATTAACGCAGCCGCCATCAACAGGCCCTGAACCAGATCCGTCCAAGAGACCGCTAGGAAGCCACCAAATAATGTGTAAGAGACCACACACACCGTACCGATGATCACCGCCATGGTGTAATCCAAACCAAACACGGTTTCAAACAGTTTTCCGCCCGCGACCAAGCCAGAGCTGGTATAGAAAAGGAAGAACAGCAGAATGAAAAATGCGGAAATCACCTGAATCAATTTCGAGTTGTCATTGAAACGACGTGACAAGAACTCAGGTAGCGTTAGAGAATCGGTTGTAATCGAGTAGGTGCGTAGGCGTTTGGCGTTGATTAGCCAGTTGAGCCATGTCCCGACAAGAAGACCACCTGCCAACCAAAATGCTTCAATACCGGCTGCGTAGGCATAGCCTGGCAAACCCAGCAGCAACCAGCCACTCATGTCGGATGCCCCAGCCGATAGCGCCGCCGGCCAAGGGCCAAGCGAGCGACCGCCCAAAAAGTAATCCGACGAATTTTTCGTTCGCTGATACGCAATCACGCCAATCGCCAGCATCATGATCAGATAGGCGATGAACGTTGTTGTAATAGCAAAGCTATTTTCCATCTATATTGTCCTCTTTTAGAATTCGCTTTCCCTAAACATCCTCTTTCTTAGAAGAGGATGTCGCATTTAGGTTTAGTGACTTTCGCTACCGAGCTCGAGCAAGGTAGCGTTACCACCAACAGCAGTTATGTTTATCGTTCTAGTACGCTCGGTAATAAACCTCAGCGCCAAATGCGGATCCTGCGCCACAGGCAGCGCGGATAGATCCGTCTCTGAAACCAAACTGACAATCGCGCCAGAACGTTTCGCAAGTTGTCGGTTGAGGCGAACGAGCGCCTGCGTTTGACCGACATAACCGATACAGCGTATATCGGATTCCAATAGCTGCGGGTGCGCCTCTAAGGGGGCGACCTGCAGCACATGAGTAGGCAGTGATGAGTACGTGCTGGCGTCTTCCAACGCGGTGCACAGTGTGTCGTCATCGCTGCATAAGATGACGCTATTGCCCGCGAGCAACGCCGTCGTCAGTTGCGCAAGCACAGACCACTTCGCTTGCGCAGATTTTTCTTCCTGAATAAGAACCGTCACACCGCGACCTGCAGTGTAGAGCTCGTTAGTCTCTCCGGTTGGGCCAGACAACTCATGGCAATCCGCCAACAGTGATGTCGCACGCGCAAGTTGAAAACGCATGACGTTCAGCCCAGCGTTCCAATCTCTATCTTCGCTGCGGCTTGTTACCTTGCCCATCGCGTCAATCAGTGAGGAAACATCCTTCTTCTTAGAGGCAAAATCGGTCAGATTCCAATTCTCAAACGCAGAGAGAGCATCGGTATAACGTGTCACTTGATGAATCATGATTATTCTCCTGCCCCTGATGATTGAACGGTCTGCGTGTAGTGTGGCTCGGTAAAACGATACAAGTAGTGTGGGCCCCCGGCTTTAGGGCCAGTGCCCGATAAACCTTGGCCGCCAAATGGTTGCACACCAACGACTGCGCCAACTTGGTCGCGGTTGATGTAGCAGTTCCCCACCCGAGCGTGCTTTTCGATCCAGCGGTAGGTCGTTTCGTTGCGGCTGTGAATGCCCATCGTCAAACCAAAACCGGTCTGGTTTATTTTCTCTACCACTTGCACTAGCTCACGGGCTTTAAAGCGCACGATGTGCAAAATTGGGCCGAACTGTTCTTCGCTGAGCGCATCAATGGAGTCAATCTCAAACGCAGTCGGAGCGACAAAATCACCATGCTGATGGGTCTCATCCAACGTCAACTGGGCGACAAGCGTTTGTGTCCGCGTCATGGTATCAATGTGTTGATTGAGTTTCGCTTTGGCTTTGCCATCGATCACCGGTCCCACATCCGTTGAATGCAGATAAGGCGCCGCAACGCACAGCTCTTGCATCGCGCCTTGAATCAGATTGACGATGCGATCGGCAATGTCTTCTTGGACATACAAAACTCGCAGCGCACTGCAACGTTGCCCCGCAGAGGCAAACGCCGAGCGAATCACATCGCGCACCACCTGCTCAGGCAAGGCGGTACTGTCAACAATCATCGCGTTCTGTCCACCGGTCTCCGCAATAAACGGTACCGGGTCAACATCGCGCTCCGCCAACGTTTGATTGATGCGTTGCGCCGTCGCAGTCGAGCCCGTAAAGGCAACACCGGCAATCGCTTCATGGGATGTCAACGCGTGACCGATATCGCTGCCAAGCCCAGGCACAAGTTGGATAACACCTGCTGGGAAACCGGCTTTAAGCATCAACTCAACGGCACGCGCCGCAATTAAACTGGTTTGTTCAGCCGGTTTGGCGACGACGGTATTTCCGGCAACAAGCGCAGCGGTAACCTGACCAAGGAAAATCGCCAACGGGAAGTTCCAAGGGCTGATGCACACAAAGACACCTCGGCCCACTCGCTCTACCGTTTGAGGCTCACCACTTAGTGATGTAGTGGTCATTGGCGCTAGCTCATGAACTTGCTTGGCGTAGTAGCGACAGAAATCGACCGCCTCGCGGACTTCATCAATACTATCATGAATAGTCTTACCCGCTTCTTGATGACACAGCGCCACCAGTTCAGCCATGTGGGTTTCTAACAGATCCGCCAACGTCTCCAAGGATTGTGCTCGCTCACTTGCAGGAGTGGCGCGCCATGATGAAACATGCTGCGCCGCAACATCAATCGCTTCGGAAACATGATCAAGGTTGACATACAGTACATTACCGACTTCGATGCGACGATCATAAGGGGCAGTGACTGGTACAGACTGGCCACTTTTCTTGATCATGCTTTCGCTTGGCACTCGACCATTGATAATCGGCCCTGCAAACCATTGGTGAGCTAAGAATTGCTCAACTTGCTGCTCAAAACCCTGCGCTTCACTTTCAATGTCAATATTGATCCCAAACGAGTTTTTGCGCTCCGGGAAAATCGCGGGCGGCAGAGGAATGCTCTTGTTATCGAAGCTGTCAAAAGCGAGCAGCATATCGACCGGGTGTTGTGTCAAAGAGTCAATCGGGCATCGCGCATCGACCAAACGGTGGACAAAAGAGCTGTTGGCGCCATTTTCCAACAAGCGTCTAACCAAATACGGTAACAAGTCTTTGTGACTGCCCACAGGTGCGTAAATGCGCACTGATTGTTGGTAGCTCGCCATCGCGTGGTGATACAGAGCATCTCCCATGCCATGCAAACGCTGAAACTCAAATTCTTTGTGCGGCGCCATCACTGCAATGGCACTGACTGTCTGCGCGTTATGGCTGGCAAACTGAGGGAAAAGTCGACCACGCACCGCGTCACTGAGCAAAAATCGCGCGCACGCAAGATACGCCACATCGGTCGCTTCTTTGCGTGTGTAGACCGGATAGTTGTTATAGCCCGCCTGCTGAGACCACTTGATCTCGCTATCCCAATAGGCGCCTTTGACCAAACGCACCGGAATCATTGCTCCGACTTGTGCCGATAAGCCCGTTAACCACACCAACACAGGCAACGCACGTTTGGAGTATGCTTGAACCACAAGACCAAACTTGCCCCAACCTTTCACCAGATCCGTGCGGTAGATTTTCTCGAACAGTTTCAGTGACAGCTCAAGTCTATCGGCCTCTTCGGCATCAATAGTGATCGCCACATCAAGTTCAACAGCGCGTGACAGAAGCTGCATCACAGTGTCATACAGCTCGCTAAGCACGCGCTCTTCGTTCGCCACTTCATAGCGTGGATGAAGCGCGGAGAGCTTGATAGAAACCGATGGCGCTGGGCTGGTCTTCAATCCGTAGTGATCGCTGCCAACGGCTTCGATCGCCATCAAGTAATCTTTGAAATATTTGTGTGCGTCACTGGTCGTCAGTGCCGCTTCGCCGAGCATATCGTATGAATAGGTGTAACCTTTGTCGCGCATGCTGCGGCCATTCTTCTGCGCCTCAGCGATGGTGCGTCCCAAAACAAACTGGTGCCCCATCACCTTCATCGCCTGATGCATCGCCTTGCGAATCACAGGCTCAGAAAGCTTATTGACCAATCGATTTACCGCACTGACTGGGCTTTGCGCTTGTGGCTCAGACAACCCAACGACTTTACCTGTGAGCATTAAGCCCCAAGTTGACGCGTTGACAAAAACAGAATCTGAGTGTTTTAAGTGAGATTTCCAATCGGCGACACTGAGTTTATCGCGGATGAGCGCATCGGCGGTGGCCGCATCTGGGATGCGCATTAACGCCTCTGCCAGACACATCAATAAGATCCCTTCTTGGGTATCTAGACTGTATTCAAGCAGCAGCGCATCAATCATTTGAATGGCTTTTTTGTCTGCGCGAATCGCTTTAATAAGCTGCGTTGTTCTTTCTAGTGTGGCTTGTTTTTCGACTTCTGTTGGCGTGGCCAATGGAAGTAATTGTTCTAACCATTGCGACTCGTCCACCATGTAAAGTGGCGAGATCAACGACCAAAGTTTGTCTAGCGGTTGCTGAACAAACTCGGCGTTTAACACATCCGTTGCTGTAAACATGCGTTTTCCTCAATCTCACACCCGACGTCTGTCGGAAACGGCTCAAAGCGGAGAATGCTTTGAATTTGTTGATCACAATGGCAAGCAGTGTATTTTGAGCTTGAGTGGAATACTTGTCAAAAACTCCGAGCTTTTTGCTGAATTCTACGTTTTTTAACAAAACAAAAACAGAATCACACTCAAATCAGCAAAACAAAGTGTCGGAACTGTTTTCTTTTTTAACCGAATTGTTTCTTGTATTGCGATGGAGAGAGGCCTTGCAGCCGGGTAAAGGTGTGAGTGAAGGTGCTTTGACCAGAGAAGCCAGTGAGCTCCGCAACTTGACCAAGAGAAAGCTGACCTTGTTGAATCAGTTGCTTGGCCATATCGATACGTTTACCTAGCACATACTGATGTGGGGTGATCCCCATTTGTTCTTTAAAGAGGTTATGAAACTGGCTTTCACCAAGAAACACGCTACCCGCTAACTGAGCCACGGAGATCTTCTGACTGAGATGCCGGTCGATATAGCGGTCAATAGACTCAAGATCAAAGCGTGACTCCTTGCGAATCGTCTCAAAGGCAGACATGTGTCTTTGCAATAAAGCCACCACCGTATCGTTGCAGGCGCGGCTAAGCAACAAATCATCAGGGCTCGATTGCATTTCACACACTAGCATCTGAATCAACTTTTGAATTTGGCTATCGAGTTGGAAATAGGTGTCTTTTTGACTCAGATCGTTGATTTTATTGAGCATCAAAGGGTCGTCTGACGTCGGCATTGGCATGTTAAGGACCAAGATATCCGAGTGTTCTACCACGCCACCAAACGCATGATCAGACCCTGAGGTGACGACGCAACCCTGCCCTGGCCCCACGTAGTTCCCATAGCCATTAACCTCAAACTCCGCCTTACCTTTCAGACCAATAACGACTTGCGTATAACTGTGGTCATGGCAGGTCATATAAGAAGGCAGGGTGATCAACTCCGCCGGCCTAGGCGACAAAACTTTGGCAGGTTGAGTGTCTTGGGATTGAGATTTTGCTCTATTCATCAGCTAATTCTTGCGCCTATCCGGTGATCTCGATCATGGTATAACAAAGTTTGACGAACACGAAATCCACCGAGCCCGTCGCTCATTGATCATACAAATGGTGAAAATATCATCAACACTCTGGTCATTACTGACAAGAATAAAAGGTCATTTCTTTACCGGAAGAATGATCAAGCGCACATAAATTACGGCTCATGTCACTTCTATCCCTTTTCTTATTTCGATATCGGGATTCTTTGCTTGCATATTTCATATATCTGCCCAAAATGAGCAATGCACGGATAAGTTTTTTATAAATGAATGATAAACTTGGACATTGAGTATTACTCACCGTGCATAAATGGAAGAAAGATACCTCTGTAAGACAGCTGAGCCAAGGACTGTCAAAAGTTTGTCTTTTTACCCATACCGCTTTGAACGACGAGGTGCAAACACTTTCTCATTCGTTCATCGTTTTCGGTATATTACATTGGTGAATTAAACGTTAAATTGTTGCAGGGACTTATGATCACACGTCGCATCCCAGCGCTTTTGCTTGCGCTAAGCCCACTTTGGGTATCGACTTCGACTTTTGCGGAAGAGAGTACTCAGGTAGACCCTGTTTCCGCTATCGACAGTAAATTAAACAATAAAGAATCAGAGCAAGATGCTATGGCAGCGGAGTACAAATCCGAAGCCGAACGCCTTCAGCAACTTCAGAATGAAAAAAGTAAGCTTGAGCGTGAAGAGCAAGAACTGAACGCGAAGCGTAACCGCGCCAAATCAGCATTGGACAAACAATACAATCGCTTGTTGGACGATCCTGATATCGACCTAGTCTCTTTCCAAAAAGAGTACCAAGACGCTTGGGCTCAAGTGAAAGACAACCAGTCGGCTTCGCTCGAAAATCAACAAGCCATCGCTGAAAGCGAAATGCGTCTCTCCCAGATCAAGCAGAAGCAAGCGCGCATCAGTTCCGAGCTTTCTTACCTGGCTGAGCAGAAAGTGGAAGCACGCGTGAAACGACTGGAAGCCGAGCTTCGTCAAAGCGATGTATTGGAAACCAACTACAAAACCACCTGCGCAGCCACAATGACACTGGGTGAATGTACCAATCAAGGTCATTACCTCACCAAACAAAAAGCGGTGAAAACCTTTAAGGCGAAACTACTCGACAACCTGACTGAGTCCAATATCGCTAAGCGCAATGAAAAAGACGTGCAACTTAACGTCCACGTTCAAGAAAGCCAAATCATTCGTTCTGGCTTTGAAGGCACAGGCAGCTACTACACACAAATGCAAGCACAGCTTCAAGCCAAACCCGAAGCGACTGCGGCATGTAAACTGCTCGGCGTTTCAACTCGCTACTGTCTTCGTGGTGAACAAGCGGTTCAATCCGACAAGCAGCAAAAAGAGAAGAACTGGGTCAACGTCACCGTTCGTTCAGACCAATATAACGACGCTGTGGTGATCAACGGTATCGACTACGGCAGCACACCGGTAGAAGTAGTCTTACCTCGTGGTCAACATCAAGTCACCGTCACCAAAGATGGCTTTGAAACATACAACCGCGTGATCACGGTGAATACCAATGACACGGTTTGGGTGAAGTTGCGTCCCAACGGATAAACATGCACCCAATTCACAAAGATGAGCGAAAGCGCCATTTTGACCCTAAGTTATTAAAAGATAACTTAAGACAAAATGGCGTTTTCGTTTAGAATGGTCCAATTAGTTAATTTTTGATGTAGAAGAATGACAATGCGATTAGGTTTATCGACCCTTTTGCTGGCACTTTCACCTTGTGTTGTTGCTTCTTATGCGATGGCTGAAGAGGCGCCCACCTCGCTGATCCAAATTGATGATCAGTTGTTCACTAAGCACTCTGAACTCAGCGATGCAAAGAAAGCGCTCGATGAGCAAAATACGCAAGTAACGAATCAGCAAGCCGAGTTAACCCGTTTATCTCAACAAGCCAAAACCTTGGATGAGGCATTCAATAAAGCCAAAGAGACGCTTGAACGTGATTATCAACGCATGATTGATGATCCCGCGATTGACATCGCCACCTCTCAGCAGCGCTACCAAAGTGCGTGGGCAGACGTCAAACAGAACCAAAAGTCACGACTCGACGCCGAACAAAAGCTTGAAGAGTTGAAACAAGAGCAATTGGTGAGACAAGCAGCGGTGGATGCGCTACAGCAAACCATCCTTGGATTAGACAGTGACAAATTACGTGCTCGTGCCGATCGCCTAAAAGCGGAACTCAAAGTCCCAGCGAAACTCCCCATCAGTTTCACCAATCGTTGTCAGGCCGAATTGACGTTGGCGCAATGTGATACACAAACGCGCGAACTTGCCTTACAGAAAGCAGTCAAACAGTTTCGCGCTTCTATCGCAGAGCAAACCTCTGAAGCTAACGTGGTTCAGCGCAATCTCAATGCGGTCGCATTGAATATTCATGTGCTGCGACACAGTGTGTCAGAATCCGGCTTTTACGATGGTGTGCGCTATCGAACCATCATGGATGTGGAGCTCGAAGCTCGGCCTGCTGAAGCCGCCGCCTGTTCACTGCTCAACATCGATAAGCAATACTGCTTTGCACCGGGTACTCAGTTTGATGACACCGCCAACGTCGAACAAGAAGTGGCTTGGGTGACGCTGTCAGTTCGCTCGAACTTGTTTAACGACAAGGTCACCATCGACGGTGTTCACTACGGCAGTACGCCACTGGAAGTGATGCTTCCCGTCGGTTCACATCAGGTTACCGTAACGAAAGAAGGCTACCGTACATTTAACCAAACGCTCAGCGTCAACAAAGACCAAACCTTGCGCGCGACGCTAAATGAAATTGAAAACCCACTCAAAGCAGGCGACAAGTTCGCAGATGGCTTGCCCGGAGGCACTCGAGCGCCAGAAATGATCACCATTTTTCCGGGACGTTACTTCATTGGTGAACACGCGTCTTATCAAGCGCACCTTGATCATGCTTTCGGGATTGGCGCCACACCTGTTACCGTGACTCAGTTCTCTTCTTTTGTGGAGCAGACCAACTATCAAACCGATGCTGAATTGCAAAATACCTGCACCGCCATCGTCAATGGTGAAGTCACCCCAGTTGCCAACAGCTACTGGCGTAACCCAGGGTTCAAGCAATACGCGAACTCACCTGTAGTGTGTGTCAGCCAGAATGATGCCAATGCATACGCCCGCTGGTTAACTAAGCAAACTGGCGCTCTGTACCGCTTGCCAACCGAAGAAGAGTGGGAAGTGGCCGCGAGAGCAGGCAGTCAAGATCGTTACTGGTGGGGAGATAAGTTTGTTCCCGGTCAAGCGAATACCGGCTGGAGTGGCACCCCTTGGGCAAACAAGAGCACGTCACCAGTCAGCGCCTTTAAGCCTAACCCACTCGGTTTGTATGACGCTGTGGGCAACGTATGGCAGTGGACAAACAGCGCTCGTCACATCGCTAAGGGTGGCGCTTGGAACTTTGCTCCGGATATGTCCGCCGCTCATCAGCAGCTTTATTTGTCCGACTCTACCGCCACCAACTATGTCGGCTTTCGAGTGGTACGAGACATTAACTAACGCTGAAGCCAAGTCTGTTGAGCTCGAGTAGCAATAAAAAATGCCACAATTGTGGCATTTTTTGTGTCTCTTACACTGAATGTTTTGTGTAGACGGCTACGGCGCTAAACGATCCACCAGCCAATTGTCTTGCTGTTTCGAAAACAAGAAACGATCATGCAGACGATGCTCACCTCCCTGCCAAAATTCGATACTCTCTGGACGAATGCGATAACCACCCCAGAAGCTGGGCACCGGAATCTCACCCTTTTCGAACTTCTTCTTTAGCTCTAGGTATTTGCCTTCTAAGATGCCGCGTGCCGAAATACGGCTACTCTGCTTACTGGCAATGGCCGCAATTTGACTCTCTTTGGGTCTTGAAGAGAAGTATTTCATGTTCTCCACAACACTCAACTTCTCCGCCACGCCAGTAATGTGCACTTGGCGCTCGAGTGGATGCCAAGGAAAGTGGAGGCTGACTTTCGCATTGCCCTCAATGTGCTGAGCTTTGCGACTGCCTAAATTGGTGTAAAAGACAAACCCTTGTTGGTCGACATGCTTAAGCAACACAATGCGTTGAAAAGGTTGGCCAGTGGTATCCACTGTCGCGACGGTCATGGCGGTAGGATCGGTAAGCTTGGCGTCTACCGCTTGCTTTAACCACAGATCAAATTGCTCAATCGGGTCCGCAGACAAATCTTTACGGCGTAGACCGCCTTTAGTGTACTCACGACGAATGTCTTCCAGTTCCATCTTTTCTCCTCATTGACCGCGACGATAAATTTTTGCTGATTGTGCGCCCATAAATCGTATAACTCAAGTGAAACACCCGATGAAGGAACTAAACTCAATGGCAAGGACTCAAAAAACATATAAAGCACGACATTCTATAAGCATTTTCTTAACATTTTGCTGGTTGAGTAATAAAATCAATTAAATAACCAAGATTGAAAAGGATAGCGAATGAGTAAGAGCGGTTACAACAAGCTCACTCCGGATGAGTTGGATTACGTCGATGATAAAACCGCGGCCCTCCTACTCAACACCCCGAGCAGCGCACGTATTATGCTCTGGGTCATGGTGCTGTTTTTTATTTTGGCCGGTGTGTGGGCCTCTTGGGCACAGATCGATCAAGTGACCGTAGGTCAAGGCAAAGTCGTTCCCTCTTCTCAAGTCCAAATCGTGCAAAACCTTGAAGGCGGCTTGGTGAAAGAAATCCTCGTTCGAGAGGGACAAATTGTCCAAAAAGGCCAACAACTGCTACTCATCGATGACACCCGTTTTCGCTCTGACTTTCGCGAGCGAGAGCAGCAAGTCGCCAACCTGACCGCCAGTGTTCTGCAGCTCTCTGCATCCATTACCAGTGTTGAAGTGAATGAAGAGTTCGACGACAGCAACTGGCAAAGTAACGTTCAACTCGACTTCAGTAAGCTCGCCTTCCCTCCGATTCTGGAAGAGCGTCAGCCTCAACTCGTCGCTCGTCAACGGGCTGAATACCGTCAGGATCTCAATAATCTGCGCAACCAAATTTCTGTCATCGATCAGCAGGTTAAGCAGAAGCAGCAAGACTTAGTGGAAATACAAGCGCGTGTAAGAAACCTGCGAGACAGCTATGACTTTGCACGCAAAGAGCTCGAAATCACCGAACCACTTGCAGAAGAAGGCGTAGTACCTCGCATTGAGCTGCTCAAACTGCAACGCCAGGTAAACGATACGCGCAGAGAGTTGACCTCAAGTGAACTGAAAGTACCTGTTCTACGTTCATCCATTCGCGAGTCGATGTTGGCACGCATAGACGCGGCGCAGAAATTTCGCTCCGAGCAACAAGAAAAACTCAATGAGGCGCAAGACCGACTCTCCTCTTTGACCGAGTCGACCGTTGGCCTCGAAGACCGAGTCAATCGCACCATTGTCACGTCGCCCGTTACTGGTACCGTCAAAACGCTCAATATCAACACCGTCGGTGGCGTAATCCAACCCGGCATGGACATCGTTGAAATAGTACCGAGTGAAGATACCTTGTTGGTCGAGGCCAAAATTGCGCCACAAGACATCGCTTTCCTCAGGCCAGACCTCAACGCGATTGTGAAATTTTCTGCTTATGATTTTACCAAGTACGGCGGATTAGAAGGCTCTCTTGAGCACATCAGCGCGGATACCACCACCGACGAAGAAGGCAATAGCTTCTATTTGGTGCGTGTGCGGACCAGTGAAACGTCATTAAACAAAGATGAGTCACTGCCGATCATCCCTGGGATGACAGCGTCGGTCGATATCATTACCGGTAAGCGTACCGTGCTGGAATATCTGCTCAAACCGATCATGAGCGCAAAAAGTAACGCACTAAAGGAATAGTGAATGCACAACTCTAACGCACACAAAAGCGGCCTGTAATCGATGAAGTATTGTTGGGCCATAGTACTTATGCTCATAAGCTCCGCCACGTCGTTTGCTCTGAATACATCAGAGCAACGTTGGGTGTCGGCTGTGCATAAAGTCTATGGCCCAAGAGCTGCTAAGCGCGTAGAAACCTGGCGCAACGAAATCTCACAATATCAATCACTACCGGAGACAGAGCAGCTTGAGAAAGTGAACAACTTTTTTAATCAGCTTCATTTCGTTAACGATGACAGACTGTGGGGCAAAGCCGACTATTGGGCGACGCCGCTCGAATTTTTAGGCGCGAACGCCGGGGATTGCGAAGATTTCACCATTGCCAAATATTTTTCACTGCTAGAACTTGGCGTCTCAGACAGAAAATTGAGGCTAGTGTATGTTAAAGCCATCGAACTGAATCAATTTCACATGGTTCTCGCCTACTATTCATCACCCAGTGCGGAACCTTTACTTCTCGACAACATTAACCCGCAGATTCGCCGCGCTTCCACCCGCCGCGATCTACTACCGATCTACAGTTTCAATGGTAAAAACCTCTGGTTAATGAAGTCGAAAAACGGACAGTTAGCAGGAAAATCGTCCCGACTTAGCTTATGGAACGATCTCCGTGCGCGAGAAAAATCGCTCAAACTCAATAAACCAATAGTCAATTATGATGAGTAGGCAATATGACGTTATATAAACAACTTGTCGCGGGAATGATTGCGGTCTTTTTGATGTTAATGATCTCGGTCTTTATCATTGAATTCAACACCACGCGAAACAACTTAGAGCAGCAACAGCGCTCAGAAGTGAATAACACCATCAACACGGTCGGCTTGGCTTTGGCTCCTTATTTGGAGAATAAGGACCAAGTCGCGGTGGAATCCGTTATCAATGCGCTGTTTGATGGCAGTAGCTACTCTATCGTTCGTCTGATTTTCCTCGATACTGGCGATGAGATATTACGCGCCTACCCAATCAAACCAAACAACGTTCCAACTTGGTTTACCGATCTTAAGCTGTTTGACACCATTCACGATCGACGTGTCGTGACCAGTGGCTGGATGCAGTTGGCGGAAGTCGAAATTGTCAGCCACCCTGGGGATGCCTACACCCAGCTATGGCTTGCCTTCGAACGTTTGGTTTATGCGTTCTGCTTTATCTTCCTCATTGGCTTGTTTGCGATCTCTTTCATCTTGCGCCGCGCATTAAAACCGCTCCAGCTCATCGTCACCAAAATGGAGCAAGTGGCGAAGAATCAATTCGGCGAACCTCTTCCCCGCCCTGCGACCAAAGATCTCATCTACGTGGTCGATGGCATCAACAGCATGTCTGCTCAAGTAGAGAAATCGTTTAAAGCGCAAGCTCAAGAAGCACAACAATTGAGACAACGTGCCTACATCGATCCCGTGTCTCAATTAGGCAACCGCGCTTACTACATGAGCCAATTAAACGCATGGTTGACCGAAGGCGGAATGGGTGGCGTTGCTATTTTAGAGGCGAGCTTTATCCGTGAACTGTATGAGGAAAAAGGCTATGAAGCGGGTGATGGCATGGTCAGAGAGCTGGCCGATCACCTAAAAGTCTCTATCTCCTCGCCGGAAGCGACATTGGCGCGCATCTCGTCTGAAGAGTTCGGTTTTATCCTTCCGAACATTGATGACAGTGAACTCAAACTGATGGCGGACAGCATCATTACCTTTGTGCAAGATGTCAGTGCCGATCCTACCGGCATGGCCACCGCTAATGTGTCACTGGGTGTGGTGTACAGCAAAACATCGCGCGGTACGTCTGAAATCCTCACCATGCTCGATAACGCGTTGGCAGCGGCCAAAGCAAACCCAGATTCCAATTATGGCTATGTGACCGGTGAAAACACTGAAAATCTCATGGGCAAACAGCAATGGAAAAACTTGGTGGAAGAGGCGATCAGCAACGATTGGTTCTCCTTTAGGTTCCAAGCCGCGAACGACTCCTGGGGACAGACATACCACCGCGAGGTGTTCTCTGCGATTGAGAAAGGCGATGAGCGTTATACCGCCAACCAATACCTGTTTGCGCTCGAGCAATTGGGCGCAAGCCACATCTTTGATGAGTACGTCATTCAATCGGTGGTGGATAAGCTAAGCCGCGGCGAATTCAAAGAACCCGTTGCCATCAATATGTCGCAAAGCAGTATTTCCCAACCAAGCTTCATTCGCTGGATATCTCAATATTTAGCCAAGCACAGCAAAGTCGCCCCTCTGCTCCACTTTGAGATTCCAGAAAACTGCTTTATCAATGCACCGCACCACACTGCGCTATTTTGTAATGCCATTCGTACGGCTGGCGCCGACTTTGGTGTCGATAATTACGGCCGGAATTTCCAATCGCTCGATTACATCAACGAGTTCCGTCCTGCGTACGTGAAACTGGATTATCTCTACACTCACCACCTTGATGATGAAAAGCAGAAGTTCACATTGACGTCTATCTCGCGCACTGCGCATAATTTGGGTATCAAGACCATCGCCTCGCGCGTGGAAACACAAACGCAGCTTGATTTCCTATCTGAACACTTTATTGAAGTCTTCCAGGGCTTCATCGTAGATAAATAACGACAAAGGGTTAGCATGCAGGATCCGCTATTAAATTCGCTTATCTACGTCAGTCGCTACTATGGTTTAGCGAACTCTCCAGAGGCACTCATCAATGGGCTGCCTCTTGCTGACGGGAAGCTCACACCTTTCCTATTTCCGCGCTCAGCTGAACGGGCTGGTCTAGTCGCGAAAGAAAACCGCTCAAAGCTGAGCGACATTCCTCAATTGGTATTGCCCGTTGTGTTGCTGCTCAAAAGCGGTGACGCGTGCGTTCTCAACAGCATCAATGACGAAGGCAGCGAAGCGGAAATTGTTACGGGTGAATCTGGCCTTGTACCGATTTCCATCAGCATGGATGAACTCGAAGCGCTCTACATTGGCCGCTACTTCTTGGTCAAAAAGCAATTCCGTTACGATGAGCGCTCACCCGAAGTGCTCAATACCAAAAAGGGGCACTGGTTCTGGAGCACCATTTGGCAATCGAAACGCATTTATCGAGATGTGTTAATTGCGTCTATTCTCATTAACCTGTTCGCCGTTGCTGCGCCAATGTTTACCCGCTTGGTGTACGACAAAGTGGTCCCCAACTTGGCGTTTGAAACCTTGTGGGTGTTGGCGAGCGGTATCTTTGTCATCTTCTTGTTTGATTTGGTGCTCAAACTACTAAGAAGTTACTTCATTGATGTAGCAGGTAAAAAGTCGGACATTCTCATCTCCTCCAAACTCTTTAGCAAAGTGATGGGGATCCGAATGGAGTCTCGCCCCCCTTCCGTGGGTGCATTTGCTCGCCACTTACAAGAGTTTGAATCGATTCGTGAGTTCTTCACCTCGGCAACCATAGGCTCGTTGATTGACTTGCCTTTTGCGCTGCTGTTTTTGCTTCTGATTTGGCTAATGGCTGGTAATTTGGTGCTGGTACCGATTGTCGGGGTGGTGATCCTGGTCATCTACTCACTGCTCATTCAAGGGCCTTTGCGTCATACCATCGAAGAGGGTTCAAGACTCGCATCGCAAAAATACGCGAACTTGATTGAGAGTTTGGCTGGGCTGGAAACCGTGAAATTGTTTGGCGCCCAAAGCCAATTTCAGTTCCGCTGGGAAGAAGCCGTTGCCCACATGGCCAACTGGAACATCAAAAGTCGCCGAATTACCGATGGCATTCAAAACACAGCGGGATTTGTTCAGCAAGCGTCGAACGTTGGGATGATCATTCTTGGCGTTTATTTGATCTCTGAAGGTGAATTGACCATGGGTGGTCTGATTGCTGCCACCATGTTGAGCGGTCGAGCAATTGGCCCTATGGTGCAGCTGTCACTGCTCTCGACTCGATACAACCAAGCCAAATCCTCAATGACCATCATTGAGCAAGTCATGTCGATGCCTGACGAACAAGAAGAGGGTAAACGCTACATTCACCGCCCAATCGTACACGGTAAGATTGAGCTTGATAAAGTCACCTTTCACTACCCTGACTCACCCATCGCGTCTATTCGAGATCTCAGTTTAGTTATCAACCCAGGAGAAAAAGTGGCGATCATAGGTCGAATTGGCTCAGGCAAGACCACACTTGAGCGCTTGATCATGGGCTTGTACAAACCCACTGAAGGACACGTGCGTATCGACGATACGGACATAGACCAAATGCACCACATCGACGTAAGACGCAACATTGGCTGTGTGCCGCAAGACAGTCAGCTATTCTACGGCTCGATTCGCGATAATATTACGCTTGGCAAACCGCTAGCCGACGATCGCGATGTGATGGATGCGGCTAACCGCGCTGGCGTGACCGTGTTTACCCAACAAGACCCTGCTGGGCTAGAAAGGCAAGTGGGTGAAGGAGGAATGCTGTTATCAGGCGGTCAAAGACAATCCGTCGCCATCGCGCGAGCCTTACTTGGCCGCCCACCCGTTTTGCTGATGGATGAACCCACCAGCGCAATGGACAATCGCTCTGAGATGCATATCAAGCAGCAGCTCTCTCAATTGAAATCGAGCGAGACGCTGATCCTTATCACGCATAAAACCTCAATGCTTGATGTCGTCGATAGAGTCATCGTGATGGAAAAAGGCAGTATTATCGCTGACGGCCCTAAAGCTGAGGTACTCAACAGCTTGAAACAAGGTAAAGTGCGCGCGGTCAATCACTAACCCACGCTCTGATAAAGCAACGCGCCACTCGGTGTTAAACCGTTTGGCGCGTTGTTGTTTATGTGAATAGTGACCTAGGTGAACAGTTACCTAGGTGAATACTTACCTAGGCAAATAGTTATCTAAGTGACCAGCTCTATACACGAAAGGCTATTTAACCAAATAGACTCCATTACTTAGAGCGAAAACGCGCCGTAAAGTGACGCAGCACTGGCGGCTCGTAATCGAACGTCAATCCTTTGAGTTCATGTGCGCGCTCTTTCAAGGCAATAATCGCATCGGCAATATAATCCATGTGATCATTGGTGTAGACGCGGCGCGGAATGGTCAAACGCATCAACTCCAAATCAGAGGCTTTTTGCTCCCCCGTTTGAGGATCTCGACCAAGCAACAAAGAGCCAATCTCAACCGCGCGAATACCCGCTTCTAAATAGAGCGCATTACAGAGCACTTGGGCAGGAAACTCATCCGCTGGAATGTGAGGCAAGATTTTCGCCGCATCGACAAACACCGCATGGCCGCCCGTTGGCGTTTGGATTGGAATACCGCCTTCTTGCAAACGTTCACCAAGATACTCAACCTGAGAGATGCGGTAGTGAAGGAAATCTTCGTCAGCCCCTTCATAGAGACCACGTGCGAGCGCTTCCATGTCACGGCCCGCCATACCACCATAGGTGACAAACCCTTCCATCGGCACACATCGGGTGCGCACTGCTTGGAATAACTCTTCATGATCTCGAATGCAGCATAAACCACCAATGTTCACCATTGGGTCTTTTTTCGCCGACATGGTCAACATGTCCCCGTACTGGTACATCTCACGGATGATCTCAAGTATCGACTTATCTTGATAGCCGGGCTCACGTTGCTTAATAAAGTAGGCGTTTTCACAGTAACGCGCGGAATCGATTACCACTGGAATGTCATTTTTCGAAGCAATCTCGTACACCGCGCGCATGTTGGCCATGGAAACAGGTTGCCCACCCGAGCTGTTACACGTCACCGTCGTGATGATCGCACAGATATTGTTGGCACCATGAGCCTCTATGGTGGTTTGCAGTTTATCGAGGTCAAAGTTGCCTTTCCAGTCATACGGCGTGGTAGTATCAAACGCACGATCATCGACAACGTTAATCGCTTTGCCGCCGTTTAGCTCGATATGACCTGCGGTCGTATCAAAATGGTAGTTGGAGATAAAGACAGGCTCAGTACCACCGCGTACCACTTTCATTCTTTCAATCAACGCGGGGAAGAGGATCTGCTCAGCACCTCTACCTTGGTGTGCGGGAACCGTAAGTTTATAGCCAAAAAAATGCTCTACTGCCGCGCAAAGGTTGTAGTAGTTGCGGCTGCCCGCATAAGACTCATCCCCCAGCATCAAGCCTGCCCATTGGTTGTCACTCATCGCTCCGGTACCGGAGTCGGTGAGCAAGTCGATGTACACATCGTCACTTCTAAGCAAAAACGGGTTAAGTCCAGCCTCATTGAGCGCTTCAACTCGGTCTTGGTAGGTGGTCATTTTAATCGGTTCCACCATCTTAATACGGAACGGTTCTGGAATGCGTTTCATCTTTTGATCCTTTGATTGATCGCCAGCACTCGCGATACGCAAGCGTGCCAGAGCAGCATGCATATGCGGCATCACGCAGTGACGATCTTAAAATGTATTTAACGGTTGTGTTTCTCGCAGCGCATGGCGCTGACAAAGGGGATCAAAGTGATGAGGATTCTTTGCTGAGCAGGGAAAGGCAGTAGTCCAAGTTGTACCACGACGACAACACGAGTTTGCTGTCTAATGCTGATTGTCGCACGAAAAAGTCGACCAGCATGCTGCTTGTCATAGCGTTATCCTCCGGTTGAATTGAACATTCCTACACTATAGCGAAAACCTTTTTGAGATTACCGTGAAGTACGCCGCACAATAAACCATACAGAATCTGGTCTAATCGGTGTGCGACCTTTACGCCAATGAAGATTGTGTTAAATTTTCAAACTTCTCACATAAGGTTATTGAAATCGACGCCCGATACGCGCGATGATGCATGAGTTAAGTGCCTGTTTCATAGGCTACTCTGTAATTAGGGAATACCATGAAAAATCAATTTTGCCTTTTCGCTGCGACCGCATTGATCAGTAGCGCAGCCTTTGCCGATGTCACCCTTTCCATTCCTGATACCATTAATGTATTAGTGGTCAATGACGCTAGCCCTAAACTAGAAGGCGGGTTTTTCTCTGCGTCGAAAACCCTGACCCTACCAGATGGTGAGAACCAAATTTTGTTCCAGTACCAACCCTATTTTGACCAAGGTAATGATCGCGTCATTTTAGAAAGCGATCCGCTCGTTGGCACCTTCAACGCTTCAAACACTAAGCTAGAATTTGCTCTGCCTAAATACCGCAATGAAAACCAGGCGCGCAAGCAAATCAGTCATGTCGAGTGGTCACTTGTAGATGAGAGTGGCAACATGCTGGAGACCAAACAAGATAAATTGGTCAAAGATGGCTTTCAACTTGGGCGCAACCACCAAATCGAACTGGCCGAGTACAACCGCCAAGGTGGTGTCGCAGCACTCTCTACCGTCGCTGCTACGGCTGCAGTTGCCACGCCAGCCCCTACCACACAAGTTGACAGCAATACGGCCGAAGAAATGCTCCATTTTTGGTACAACAAAGCTGACGCAGAAACTCAAGCTCGTTTCAAAGCGCACATCAACAACCAATAATCACCCACGCGCTCAAACGAGCGCGTTATTTCTTTGCAAAGGAGTGCAAGCATGTTTCGTTATGAGGTTGATGACGAAGTCTCATTAGCACTGGTTCATGAGTCGTTCGCGGCCCACTATGCTCAGTTGGTCACAGAGCAACTGCCCTACCTAACACAATGGCTAGCTTGGCCTGCCCATTGCCAAACAGAGCAAGATTTTCGCCTGTTCATTCAACGCTCCTTACATGATTACGCCGATGGCAAATCCATGACCTGCGCCATCCTCTACAATAGCGATATTATTGGTAACTGCAGTTTCAATAGCATCAACCATGACACGAAATGCGTTGAAGTGGGCTACTGGGTAAGCCAACACCATCAAGGTAAGGGGATTGCCACGCGAGTGGTTCAAGCGCTGACGCACATCGCCTTTGACCAATACCAGATGGAAAAAGTCCAACTGAGCGCTGCGGTCGACAATCACGCGAGCCGCGCCGTCGCCACACGTTGCGGTATGACCCTTGAGGGAATCTTAAGCCATCAGGAAAATATTGATGGCCGCTTATTAAGCCACGCTATCTACGGTTTGCTTAAAAAGCCTTGATTTTGCGCACAAATCCTTGCCAGCCATACAGCGTTCACGTTGAGCTGTGGTAACATCCCGCCACTCTTGTTTGTCGATGTGACAATTTTTATGTGAGAGGCGGTTCGATGACATCAAGCTTTTCGATACACGGGAAAGGCCGTTGGCAGTGCCTACTGATCCTCGTAGCGCTCATGGGCGGTTACTTTGCCAGTGACATTTATCATTGGTTGAGCACAGCCCGCCACCAACACACTTCCATTGACTTAAGTGAGTACTGCGCCCTCACCACGTCTTCGTGTCAATTGGGCAAGGTCTCGATTCACGCGGATAAAGACACCAGTAAGCCTCTGCTGCCGACTACCGTCTCTGTCGCCTGGCCAGACAACGATGCTCAATCGCTGGTTCTGTCACTCCAGGGCGTTGAAATGGAGATGGGTTCGCCAAAGTTTTTGCTTACGCGGACAGGGGATGGCCAATATCAAGGCGAACTGCTACTCCCAGTCTGTACGGCAGACGCCATGACTTGGTATGGCACCGTCTCTGACGGTCATACCGACCATAAACTCTCAGTAAGGATGGAAAGATGAGTCGAAATTGGTCCCTGATTTTAGTCGTCGCCTTTGCGCTGGGATTTGGCCTTAAAAGCTATCTCGATCACCAATCGCATGTCACCCCAACCAATGATAGCCGTGACGCGTCCATATTGTATGGTGAGCAAGGCCAACCCGTTGATATTTTTGACTCGTCCGACCCACGCATCCGTGTGGTTTACTTTGGGTTCACTCGCTGCCCTGATGTCTGCCCCACTTCACTGGCCATGTTGGCTGGCGCTCTAAACCAAGTGGGGGAAGAGGTTCAACACCAATTTAGACCCATGTTTATCTCTTTAGATCCCGAGCGAGATGCCGCTGCCGATGCACATCGCTACGCGCAGTATTTTCATCCGTCAATAGAAGGGCTCTCGGCGCCTCTTGAGATCACCACCCCGCTCGCCCATCGCTATGGCGTAATATTTAGAAAAACCGAACTGGAAAACTCTGAGCTAGGTTACACACTCGATCACAGCTCCTACTTCTACTTTTTAGCGCCGAATGGGACACTGTTGACCAAAGTCCCACACACTCTAACGCCCGCGCCTATTGTTGAGGCGCTGAACACTGTGACCATACAGCCCCAGCAGGCTGATAAAAAATAATTGGTTGAGAAAGGATTGCCTGATGAAACTGCCTACACTTCTACTGTCTTCGCTGCTGATGAGCGCTTCAGCCATGGCGAATACCGATGTCATGACGCACCATGCCTACGCTCGTGCCACGCCGCCCGCAGCGGTAACCAGCGCCGTGTTTGTTACCCTAATGAACAAAGGTGATGAGGAGCGAATCATCACCTCGGCCTCCACTAGTGCGGCAGGCAAAGTGGAGCTCCATGATGTGATCAAAGAGGGCGATGTGATGAAAATGCGCCAGATTGAGCGCATCACCGTACCCGCCCACGAGCAAGTGGAACTGAAACCGGGTAGCCTACATATTATGCTGTTTGATTTAACGGCGCCTTTGGTCGAGGGTGAAGAGATTGAAGTGACCATTGAATACCTAGATGGCGAGGCACAAACCTTTACCGCTCCTGTGAAAAAGGTGATGAGCGGGATGAAGCACCACCACTAACGTCTATGCCGAATGCGGCCAATGAAGACAACACTAAGGGAGCGTATGCTCCCTTTTTCTTATCATTCTTTTATTGTAAACAACACCATTTGGGTAACATATAATTTACAACTTTGATAAAAATCCAATTGTTTCATCTATGTTTCAATTAATTCTAGACACATTATTTCAACACGCTAGTATATCGGCTTCAGCTAGGAATAGCTGGAATAACTATAACCTCAGATAATTATTCATTGCAGGGATACATATGCAACACAACTCTATTTTTGCCCGCTTTGCGCGCGGAAATCTGGTGCTACAGATCCTAGCCGGTATCATCCTTGGTGTTGGACTGGCTACCGTGTCTCCGGAGTCTGCTCAAAGTGTCGGGTTACTTGGAAGCCTATTTGTCGGCGCACTAAAAGCCGTCGCGCCTATCTTGGTTTTCATTTTGGTGGCTGCGTCTATCGCAAACCAAAAGAAAAACCAACACACTTACATGCGTCCTATCGTGGTTTTGTACCTATTTGGTACATTAACCGCCGCCCTAACGGCCGTCGTACTGAGCTTTTTGTTCCCTACCACCTTGACACTAGTATCGGGTGCAGAAGGCGCTACACCACCGCAAGGCATTGGTGAAGTATTAAATACGCTGCTGTTTAAGTTGGTCGACAACCCAGTCAATGCGCTAATGAGTGCAAACTACATCGGTATCCTAGCTTGGGCTGTCGGTCTTGGTTTGGCTCTGCATCATGCTTCAGGTACGACGAAAGCCGTGTTTGAAGATCTTAGCCATGGCGTATCGCAAATCGTTCGTTTCATTATCCGTCTTGCTCCTTTTGGTATTTTCGGTCTCGTATCTTCAACACTGGCAACCACAGGTTTTGAAGCGCTGGCTGGTTATGCACACCTTCTGGCGGTATTACTTGGTTCGATGGCAATCATCGCATTGGTGGTCAACCCACTGATTGTTTTAGTAAAGACTGGTCAAAACCCATACCCGCTGGTATTCCAATGTCTGCGTGAAAGTGGCGTTACCGCCTTCTTTACCCGTTCAAGTGCAGCCAATATCCCGGTCAACATGGCGTTGTGTGAAAAGCTGGATTTAGATGAAGACACCTACTCCGTGTCCATCCCACTCGGGGCCACCATCAACATGGCAGGTGCAGCTATTACCATCACAACCCTGACGTTGGCGGCGGTTCATACCCTGGGCATTGAAGTTGATCTAATGACAGCCTTGCTTCTAAGCATTGTGGCATCCATTTCTGCCTGCGGCGCGTCGGGCGTGGCCGGTGGTTCATTGCTGCTGATTCCTTTAGCGTGTGGCCTCTTTGGTATTCCAAACGAAGTGGCGATGCAGGTCGTCGCGGTCGGCTTTATCATTGGTGTTGTGCAAGATTCCGCAGAAACCGCGCTAAACAGTTCAACCGACGTTGTGTTTACTGCAGCCGTTTGCAAATCGAAACACAATCAAGAGAACGCATAGTCACACATGCATAAACGACAAAGGCTCCCAGTCCAACTGGGAGCCTTTTTTTATTGTTGCACATTCAATCATTCGTCGGTTCGGTTCAATCACCGGATGATTTAGATGTCGGTGCAAAATGTGACTGACTAAAGTCTAGATAATCGCTCGTTGTACGCTCCTCACCTTGATCTTGCGTCTCACCTTGCCGAGAAGGATCTGGCTGGCGCGTCTCTGCTTGCGACTCTGGTAACGCAGAATCGCCTTCACTTTGCAGCGCTTCTTTGCTCAGTAGCTCTTCTTTATTCAAGACCGATAGATCCTGCTCTAATAACGGGATTTTGCGTTTATAGAGCTTGTTCAACGCACGAATAATCGAATGCTTGCTGACTTTCTTTTCTCGGATCTTCTTTAACATTGGCTTAGATAAGGCTTGCAAGCCCACGACAGTATCCACACCAATATTCAGTGCCACTTGATCGCGTAGCAATCTGGCTTGCTCGTAGCCGAGTTGCGCCGCTAGAAACAGCCAAATATAAGCGATAGAGTTGCCATTGGGGCGGTAATCCATCCAAGCTTCACCGGCACGGTACATCGCTTCAAGGTAACCCTTTTCCGCCGCTCTTTCGAGCCAGTAACACCCTTTTTCGTGGCTGACAGGAACACCACGTCCGTAGATATAATTCAGACCTAACTTCATTCGACCTTCATTGCTTTTCAGCGCCGCAGCGCGACGAAAATAGTCCGTCGATTTTGTTGGATTAGTCTGTGGGTTATTCGGTGCAATATACCAGTCGCCAAGAAAGTTAATCGCATCAACAAAGTTTTGCTTGGCGGCGCTTTCTATCGTCTCTAGCGCTTTCACAATGTCTTTCTCGACACCTCGTCCGTGGAACAGCGCCACTCCCATCTCAAAGCGATGAGGAAGACTCCCCTCATGGGCGGCAATGCACGTTTGCCAATACTTGGCTTGCTCCTTCAAGATCACATCTTGTTTCATGCGATTGCTGATACGCACCACGCCATACATCCCGGTCACATTGTCCTGTTTGGCCGCTTTGGTATACCAATACAAGGCTTCTTGAATGTTATGGCGCTCCGCTTCTTTCGCTAAATACAGAATCGTCGGGACATGGCCAGACTCAGCTTTGTACAAGCGTTCTTCTTTTTCCTGCTTACGATTCTTCTCGATGGCTTTTCGTAGCGCCATATCGCGCGCTTTACGCTCATTCTCTAAACGCTTTTTACGCAGTGAGAGTGCCAGCATCCAAAGAAACAGGCACAGTAACAATAATCCGGTCGCGCCAATCGCGATACCCACTATATTCATGATGGTCTTAGTTTCAGTTCTGTTGCGGCTTATATCGGCGATAAGCCCACTTTCTTAAGGCTTCCATCATACCATTCATTCCCAACACAGCGATGATTATTGGCGACGATAGCGAGACCCTTTGGGTAAAAACATAAAATTCTCTCACAATACACAGCAAATTTGGTATTGAAAAAGGCGGCGCTGAAGAATCTTCTGTGGGGGTAGGAGCATTAATCAGCAGCGCCGCGTATCGAGGGCTCGGGTTAATTCTCGATGAGAAAAAGAAGCGCCATGATCGCGGTGCGCTCGAGCGAAGAGTGGGTGATCATTAAACGCTGAGAATAATATTCGATGATGGGGTGAGTCATTGGGTTCATTCATGCCTCCTTAGTACAGCGTCAGTGTGCGACTTAATAAGGAAAGAAAAAAGAGTCTAAATTTT
>NZ_JCBDGG010000054.1:0-78644 GCF_059833835.1 Vibrio sp. R15-SG3-ISO1B
TTCGCAACGCGGCGCGCCGGTTACGCGTTTGGCTTAACGACCATAACGTTAATCGGAGAGTTCTGTACGACTTTACTTGCCACAGAGCCTAGCACCACCTTATCAATTTTTGAACGCTTGTGGCTTGGCATGATGATGAGATCCGCCCCCAGCTTTTCAGCGTAGTCCAAAATGGTGCTGTAGGGTTTACCTTCTGCCACATGGGCTTTGTACACCACGTCTTCATCAATGTGTTGTGCCGCGAACTGCTTGAGCTGCGTTTCGACATCTTGCTTCATTTTCTTCGCCGCATCTTTGGGGAAGTAAGTGGCGACCATCGACATGTGAATGCCCGGAAGCACGTTCAGCAGGTGAATTTCTGCGTTCGAGTGTTTCGCATGCCAGACTGCCAGTTCGACGGCTCGGTCACAGAAGCCTTTGTCATTGAGGTCAACGGGAACAAGAATTTGTTTGTACATGTTTAGTTCTCTGATTGATACCCGCTAAAGTCCGCGCTCGTTAGAGAGCGCGGCTTTGCTTGGTATGAGTGTTATTAGGCGCCAAGCTGTTCCTTACGAGCTCGTTTTTTCTGGTTGAGACCCATGACGATCAAAATGAGCAGGGCAGGGACAAATACCCACTCCTTCATTGGACGATCGGCATCCTGGACTACCCATTGGATCTCCCAATCGAAGTCAATGCCCGCCGATTCCGCTGGGCTGCCAAACTCGACCATATCAACAATCATTTTGCCCGCGTCTTCGGTTAACATCAGACCCATAGAGGCAAGGCGATCGTTCGCTGATTTCGCGTTATCTTCGAAAGGCAAGCGCACCGTCTTCTCAACGATATCCCCTTCCAGGGTTTCCCCTGAGACTCGTAATTCGAGCGATTCTCCCACTTTTAGTGTTTCAGTAATTTGAGCCACCTCAACACCCGGTGAAAGAACTTTCGCTGGGTACAACATATCCCACCAGAAACCAGGGCGGAAGAAGGAGAAGGTCAGCACCAGTAGCAGTACCGTTTCCCACCATTTGTTCTTGGTGAACCACCAACCTTGTGTCGCGGCGGAGAATATCAACATCGCAATAATGGAGGAGATGATGGTTAAGGCGAGATGCCACCAGGTATCAATCCCCATCAACAGCAGTTGCGTGTTGAAGATGAACATAAACGGCAATATCGCGGTTCGAATATCGTAGGTAAAGCCTTGAATACCAGTACGGATAGGATCCGATTTGGCAATGGCTGCCGCTGCGAACGCCGCCAAACCGACCGGTGGCGTATCGTCGGCTAAGATGCCGAAGTAGAACACAAACAAGTGCACTGCGATGAGTGGGATGATCAAGCCGTGCTGCGCGCCCAAGGTAACGATAACGGGAGCCATCAGGGTAGAGACCACAATGTAGTTTGCCGTCGTCGGAAGACCCATGCCCAAGATCAAACTGATCAAGGCAGTAAACAGTAGCATCAAGATGATGTTACCGCCGGAGATGAACTCGACAAAGTCTGTCATGACGAGGCCAATACCGGTTAAGGTGACCACACCGACGACCGTACCCGCTGCCGCCGTGGCGACGCCGATACCAATCATGTTGCGCGCACCAGAGACGAGACTCTCAGCCAAATCGACGAAGCCTTCTTTTGCCGGCTGAAGCAGATTGCTCTGTTTCGCCATCAACGCCATTAATGGACGTTGGGTGATCAAGATAAAGATCATAAACACGGTCGCCCAGAACGCGGACAGACCTGGAGAGAAGCGCTCCACCGTCAAACACCACACTAGGACCACAATGGGTAGCAGGTAATGCAGGCCAGATTTCACCGTTGGGCCGGGATCGGGCACTTCGGTCAGTTCAGCATCAATCTCGATGGCGCCTTCGTGCGCGTACTTGGCGGAGATCTTAACCAAAGCCACGTAGGCGACCAGTAGGGCGACAGTGACAATCGGCGTCGCCGCAGCACCAAAGACATCTTTGGTCCAACCCACGCCGTAGTATACCAAGGCACTAATGATACATAGACCCAAAATGGTACCGGTAAACGACAGCAGGCTTTGAACTAAGGTCGGATTGTGACGACGAGGTAGGCCTGTCATGCCCGCTTTACACGCTTCTAAGTGAACGATGTAAATCAGCGCAATGTAGGAGATCAGCGCCGGTAGCAGCGCTGCTTTGATCACTTCGACATAAGAGATCCCGACGTACTCCACCATCAAGAATGCCGCCGCACCCATAATTGGTGGCGTCAACTGACCATTGGTCGAGGCAGCCACTTCCACGGCCCCCGCTTTGGTGCCAGGGAAGCCAACACGTTTCATCAGTGGGATGGTAAAGGTTCCTGTGGTCACTACGTTGGCAATCGAAGAGCCCGATACTAAGCCTGATAGGCCAGAAGCGACAACGGCGGCTTTTGCTGGGCCACCACGCATGTGACCAAGTAGCGAGAAGGCCACTTTAATAAAGTAAGCGCCTGCCCCAGCGCGCTCAAGCATGGCCCCAAAGAGGACGAAAAGGAAAACAAACGAGGTCGAGACGCCCAGTGCCACACCAAATACGCCTTCGGTGGTGAGCCAAAGGTGGGACATGGCTTTATTGAGGCTCGCCCCTTTGTGAGCGATAACGTCTGGCATGTAAGGACCGCCGAAGGTATAGAGTAAAAATACCGCGGCTACCGCCATCAATGGTGGCCCAAGTGCTCGGCGTGTCGCTTCAAGGAGCAAAATCATCCCAGTGACCGCAACCACAATATCTAAGGTGGTCGGAGCGCCAGAGCGACCCGCGAGCTCGGTGTAGAACAAGTAGATGTAGGCAGCAGAGAAGCTACCTGCCAGCGCCAATAACCAGTCCACCACGGGAATGGTATCGCGCGGAGAGTTTTTCATGGCCGGATAGGCAGTAAAGGCAAGAAAAACCGCAAACATGAGGTGAATGGAACGAGCTTCGGTGTCGTTCAGTACGCCAAAATTGAAAATAAACGGCAAAGGTGAGGCATACCAAAGTTGGAAGAGTGACCAACAAAGCGGCACAAACCATAAGATACGTCCGGCGATGCCACTAGGGGCACGCGCGCCAGTATCGGCTTGGGCAACCATTTCTTGCACATCAGGAGACGGAGTGGTTGTCTTCGACATGGTCTTTATCCTTGTTATAAATGATTCATTCGGTCACGACGTCAGTCGCAGTCAGAATCTTTATTGGCCTCTTTCAGTGTAGCGAAAAGAAGCCATATTGCTTTATTCCTGCCCACGCGCCGCCCAGCGTATTGGCATTGTGTGGGGAAGAGTGACCTTGATTGCATCGTCGACGTGCCATGCGCGGCGAGGTCTGCATTCTCAGTACCGTTGGGTTATTACTATAAAACGAAGAAGGGTTTCAAAAATGTGAAACCCTAAAAGAGACATTGGGAGCGGCCCTTATACGGGCGCTACAAACCCGAGCGCCATGTCCCGGGTTTGTACAAAGTGGCTTATTTCAGTAGGCCAACTTCTTTGTAGTATTTCTCTGCACCTGGGTGAAGAGGGATAGAAAGACCAGCTTTCACCATGTCTTCTTTCTTCAGGTTTGCAAACGCAGGGTGTAGGCGCTTGAAGGTATCGAAATCTTCAAATACCGCTTTCGCTACGTTGTACGCGACGTCGTCAGACACGTTGGCTGTGGTCACCATAGTCGCTGCCACACCAAAGCTGTTTACGTCGTTTTCAGTGCCGCGGTACATGCCGGCAGGTACTGTGCTGTATGCGTAGTAAGGGTTGTTTGCGACGATGGCATCGATTTTCTCGCCCGTTGCAGACACTAGCTTCGCATCACATGATGTGGTCGCTTCTTTGATCGATCCATTTGGATGACCCACAACGTAAACGAACGCGTCAATTTTGTTGTCACACAGCGCTTGAGAACGCTCAGAGCCTTTTAGCTCAGACGCCAATTTGAAGTCGTCGTTGGTCCAACCCATGGCTTCCATGACCACACCCATGGTTGCACGGTCGCCAGAACCCGGGTTACCGATGTTGACGCGCTTACCTTTTAGGTCAGACACGTTGTCGATGCCCGCATCGCTGCGTGCGATGATGTTGAATGGTTCGGTGTGTAGAGAGAACATAGCGCGTAAATCTTTGTACGGGCCTTGTTCAGCAAACTTACTTGTACCGTTGTAACCGTGATATTGCCAGTCAGACTGAACGATACCAAAATCCAGCTCACCAGCACGGATGGTGTTCACGTTGTAGATCGAACCACCGGTTGATTCTACAGAACAACGAATATTGTGTTCTTTACGGCCTTTGTTCACCAGTTTACAAATAGCGCCGCCCGTCGGGTAGTAAACACCCGTAACCGAACCTGTACCAATTGTGATGAACTCTTGTGCGTTAACGGCGCCAGCACCCATTACAGCAGCTGCAATCGCACCGACTTTAATAAGTTTGTTCAATGCCATGAATTTCCCTTCCTTATTCATTATTAGCCCCTTAGCAAGTGTAGTTGCTTTGGGCGTTTCCTCTTACTGGAAACGGCATCTTTTTCAATCCGTATGTTGAAAAAGTGGCTGAATAATACCAAAAAATTGGCACATAATTACACGTATGTTAACTAATGTAGCGATTTGGGCTGATTGTGAGGAGAATGTATAGGGATTGTTCTGTGATTATTTTTTCAGTAAATCAATTGCTTACGGTTACTTTGTCGGGGTTGTTGGATTTTAATCAGGATGTGATACAGATCACGCTGAATGAGCGTCAGCGCGATCATCAAAAGCGTCAATAATATGAAACGTTAGCCAGTGTACTCGAACAATTCGCACACTGATTTGAACAGTTGCTTGGTCGTGATGCTCAGCGTTGGGGTAATAAAGATGGTGTCATCACCGGCGACAACGCCCAAAATACCTTCTGCTTTGCCTAAAGAGTCCAATAAACGGGCAATCAGCTGCGCCGCGCCTGGGCCTGTGTGAATCACGACTAAGGCCTCATTGTGATCGATATCGAGCACTAACTCACGCAGTGAGCTTGAAACGGTAGGGACACCCAGTTCGGCGGGCAAGCAGTAGACCATCTCCATTTTGGCGTTGCGAGTACGCACTGCGCCAAACTTAGTCAGCATCCGTGAGACTTTTGATTGGTTGATGTTGTCAAACCCTTCATTTTTCAGTGCATCAACGATGTCACCTTGCGAGCCAAATCGCTCTTCTTTCAATAGGGCTTTGAACGCTCTCACTAAGCTATCTTGTTTTTCTGAATGGCGCATGTTTCTTCCACCAGTAGTGTCTATACAGGAAGTGAATATTCTCGCATAGCTATGCAGTTATAGCTATGGAAAAGCTGAAATTCTGTCTAGCGTATCACTGTAAACTGGCGAAAAACGCCAAGGACAAAAGAGGGCTTAACCCTTTGTCATACAAGGTAGAACAGGGGATAATGCGCGTGAAATTTGTAGCACGTTAATGGTGGATTGCGCAAGGTCGCAAAGCTGACGTTAATTGATTGTAATCAGGATGTGATTGGTTTAGCTTGGACACACCTGAGTACAGAATACCCTACAAGATACATATAAGAGATCCATCTCAAGGAGAACTACAATGAAAGTAGCTGTTATTGGTGCCGCTGGTGGCATCGGTCAAGCCCTAGCCCTTTTACTGAAAAACCGCCTTCCTGCAGGCTGCGATCTGGCTTTGTATGACATTGCGCCAGTGACGCCGGGTGTAGCTGCGGATCTAAGCCACATCCCAACGCCTGTGTCTATCAAAGGTTACGCCGGTGAAGATCCAACACCTGCACTTGAAGGTGCCGATGTTGTTCTTATTTCTGCAGGTGTGGCTCGTAAGCCAGGTATGGATCGCGCCGATTTGTTTAACGTCAATGCAGGTATCGTTAAGTCGTTGGCAGAAAAGATCGCGGTGGTCTGTCCGAAAGCCTTAGTGGGCATCATCACTAACCCAGTGAATACGACAGTGCCTATCGCAGCTGAAGTGCTTAAAAAAGCGGGCGTGTACGACAAGCGTCGTCTGTTTGGTGTAACGACACTGGACGTGATTCGCTCTGAAACCTTCGTGGCTGAATTGAAAGACAAAGATCCAGGTCAAGTGCGTGTACCGGTGATCGGTGGACACTCTGGCGTGACGATTCTTCCGCTACTGTCTCAAGTAGAAGGTGTGGAATTTAGCGCCGAAGAAGTGGCCGCTCTCACCAAACGCATTCAAAACGCAGGCACAGAAGTGGTTGAAGCGAAAGCGGGTGGCGGTAGCGCAACGCTCTCTATGGGCCAAGCTGCGTGTCGTTTCGGCCTTGCGTTGGTGAAAGCACTGCAAGGTGAAGAAGTCATCGAGTACGCGTACGTTGAAGGTGATGGTGAGCACGCCCCATTCTTTGCTCAACCAGTGAAACTGGGTAAAGAGGGTGTTGAAGAAGTGCTTAGCTACGGTGCGCTCAGTGCGTTTGAGAAAGACGCGCTTGACGGCATGCTAGAGACACTAAACGGTGATATCCAAACCGGTGTTGAGTTCGTGAAATAACGACCAACCACTCTGATTTGAGCGGCCTCCTTGTGAGGCCGTTTTTATTTGTCGCGTCTGACGGTGATCCTGACGATGGCACTTCTCGTAAACAGGCAAAAAAGAGGAGTCACCCAATGGACGTGTGTCAAGTTACAAAAGGTATGATGGTCGAATGCGCTGAGGGGCGAGGCGAAGTTTTGGTGGTCGACAGACAGACTAACATCGCCTTAATCCAAGATCCAAAGTCAGGCTTTCAGTTCGCGGCGCTGGTGAGTGAGCTTGCCAATGTGCGAGAGTCGTACGGCGAATGAATGACGCGCTTGGGGAAGGGCCCATCTTCTCCCTTACTTAATCTTGCTAATCAACCCTCTTGCCGAGCAACATCTGCGGCTAATAAAAGCGAAAAAGCGAGCCGGGCTAGGCTCGCTTTTTGTTTAGAGTTCCCCAGGTTAGAGTCCCCTAAGGCAACCTGAACATTGCCGTTATTTGCGCACCGCAATCGCTTCGATTTCAATCCCGACATCTTTGGGTAGACGTGCCACTTCTACACAAGAGCGTGCAGGGTAGTTGGCGACGTTGTGCTCATCAAAAAACTGACCGTACACTTCGTTCACCGTACCAAAATCGTTCAAATCTTTGACAAACACCGTCATCTTCACGATGTCTGATACCGTCAAGCCTGATGCTTCTACTACGGCTTTGACGTTTTCTAGTGATTGGCGTGCTTGAGCGGCAATATCTTCTGCGACCTCACCGGTTGCAGGATTGACTGGTATTTGGCCCGAGGTCAGAACCATGTTGCCAAGGTCAACGCCTTGTACGTATGGGCCAATCGCTGCTGGTGCTGATTCTGTATGAAGTACTTTGGTCATGTCTCTCTTCCTGAATGAGTGTTTAGCTGATGAGATAGTAACGCTTACAGGGCCGAGTGCTCGACGAGTGAGGCGTTCGCTTAATAGAGCAGTGTGCCGTGAATCCCTTGATGGGTAAAGAAAAATGAAGAGTAAAGAAAAAATGAAGGGTAAAGAAACATCCCCGCAGCGGCGGGGATGAAATGACTAAGCTTTGAGTGAGCTTAGCGCTCAGTGACCACTTCGCGTGAGAACACTTTCTCACAGTACTTACACTTAAGGCGAAACTCGTCTTTTTTCTCAATTACCGCGAAACTGCTTTCTACCGGTTCATTGTGGGTAATGCAGTTGCTGTTCGGGCAGGCAAACACATTGTTGACTTGACGTGGAAGCTCAAGAGCGAGCTTTTTCACTACGCGGTAATCTTCAATCTGATTGACGGTTGCATGAGGGGCGTACAGCGCCAGTTTGTTGGCTTGCTCTTCACTGATAAAGACGTTTTCAATCTTGAGCAGATCTTTATGGCCCAGTGCGGAGGAAGGGAGGTTCAACCCAACGGTCACGCGTTGGTTTGACTTATCCATTGAAAATAGCTTCAGAACCTTGATGCCCATTTTCGCGGGAATGTGGTCAATCACGGTGCCGTTTTTGATGGCTTCAACTTGCAACTGTTTTTCTTTTGCCATGATGGGAGTCTCCTGCGATTAAAGGTCTGGATTAAGGACAAGGGCGAGTAGCGCTTCACGAGCATAGACGCCGTTTTCAGCTTGCTCGAAGTAGTACGCGTGGGGTGTTTTATCGACATCCACGGTGATCTCGTCGACGCGTGGCAGCGGGTGAAGCACTTTCAAGTTGTCACGTGCGCCTTCAAGCATGGCTGCCGTTAAGATGTAGGCCGATTTGATGTGGGCGTATTCAGACTCATCAAAGCGCTCTTTTTGCACGCGTGTCATGTACAGCACATCCAGCTCAGGGATGACACTTTCCATATCGGTATGAAGGCTAAATCGAATACCGGCTTCTTCGAGCTCTTCGCAGATGTAATCAGGCATCGCTAACGCTTCAGGTGCGATAAAGAAGAAGCGAACGTTATCAAATTTCGCCAGCGCTTGAGTCAGCGAGTGTACCGTGCGGCCATATTTAAGATCACCGACGAAGGCAACGTTGAGGTTGTCTAAACGGCCTTGGGTTTCGGCAATCGAGAAGAGATCGAGCAAGGTTTGCGTCGGGTGCTGGTTGGCACCATCGCCTGCATTGATCACAGGTACACCTTTAGAAAACTCTGACGCTAGACGCGCCGCGCCCTCTTGAGGGTGGCGCATCACAAACGCATCCACATAAGAGGAGATGACCTGCACGGAGTCAGCTAGGGTTTCGCCTTTTTTCGCCAGAGAGGTGTTGCCGCCATTGTCAAAGCCAATCACGTCGCCACCAATACGTTGAATCGCAGTCTCAAATGAGAGTCGAGTACGTGTCGAGGGTTCAAAGAAGCAGCTCGCGACCACTTTATTTTTGATTAAATCTGGGTTTGGCTCAGCTTTGAGTTGACCTGCGGTTTTGACAATCAATTCCAGCTCTTCACGTGAAAGCTCAGGAATGGAGATAATGTGCTTGTTGTAAAGCGAGTTTGTCATAATCATCTTCCCAGTTATATGCGTTAGGCATGAATAATATGCGTTAGGTATAAAGAATAAGTGTTAGGCATAAAAAAGCCCCCCATAACGGGAGGCTTTACAAATCAATGAAGATAGAGAAACGTCGCATCAATAAGCCAGTTTGCTTATGTGCAGTAACACGCTTTGTAACACACCAACGACGTGACATATTTCACTATCTCCAGACAAATTGCCGAGCATTATACGCCGAACTTTGCGCAGAGCAAGCGATTGCATCGCGGTTTTTTGTGTCGATCTGTGTTCGATCCTAGCTGCCCAATGTGGCGACCATCACAGCCTTAATGGTGTGCATTCGGTTTTCTGCCTCATCGAAGACGATCGAGTGCTCAGATTCAAACACTTCCTCGGTCACTTCGAGGCCGTTCATGCCATATTTCTCGGCCACTTGTTTGCCAATGGTGGTCTCATCGTTGTGAAAAGCGGGCAGGCAGTGCATGAATTTGACATGCGGGTTGCCGGTCTTTTCAAGCGTTGCCGCATTGACTTGATACGGGGTCATTTTGGCCACGCGTTCATCCCACGCTTCAGGCGCTTCACCCATCGACACCCAAACGTCGGTGTAAAGGAAATCACAACCTTCCACGCCTTGCGCCACATCTTCGGTCAATGTGATGCTTGCCCCTGTTTGCGCAGCGATGGTTTGACAAGTGTCCACCAACTCAGCCTCGGGCCAAAAATCTTTCGGTGCGACTAGGCGAATGTCCATGCCCATTTTGGCAGCGCCAACCATCAAAGAGTTGCCCATGTTGTTGCGTGCATCACCGAGGTAAGCAAAGCGCATTTGGTGTAACTGTTTTCCTCGTCCATGTTCGAGCATGGTAAGGAAGTCGGCCAAAATTTGCGTCGGGTGAAACTCATCGGTCAAACCATTCCAAACCGGTACGCCTGCGTATTGGCCCAGCTCTTCGACGATCGCTTGACCAAAACCGCGATATTCAATGCCATCGTACATGCGACCCAGTACGCGCGCGGTGTCTTTCATTGACTCTTTATGGCCAATCTGTGAACCCGATGGGCCGATGTAAGAGACTTGCGCGCCTTGATCAAACGCGGCGACTTCAAACGCGCAGCGAGTTCGTGTCGATGACTTTTCAAAGATAAGGGCAATGTTTTTACCCACGAGCTTCTTTTGCTCCGTCCCGGCATATTTCGCTTTCTTTAAATCCGCAGAAAGGTCGAGCAAAAATTGGATCTCTTTGGGGGTAAAATCAAGCAGCTTGAGAAAGTTACGATTACGAAGATTAAAAGCCATACACCAGTCCTTGAATCGGTATTCATTATTTGCCAATAGTTAAACATACCTGATGGTTGTTTGTGAATAATTATTTTAAAAATAAAGCGGAATATAGATAATATCCCGCTTTTTGTGACTATTAATGCTTAATGTGGTTGTGAGTGACAGGACTGCTTAGTGAGGTTATAAGTTCTCTTCTGCAAATTCTGCCAAGCGACTGCGCACCACTCCGTTGAGGTGAATATTGGCGCTGCCTTCAAAGTTTTTAAATCGCTCGACCATGTAGGTAAGCCCCGAGGTCACCGGCGTGAGGTAGTGGGAGTCAATCTGCGCTAAGTTACCGGAGCAGACAATTTTCGTCCCTTCGCCACAACGGGTGATGATGGTTTTGATTTGAGACGCCGTGAGGTTTTGGCACTCATCCAGCAGCACGAACGCATTCTGAATGGAGCGCCCGCGCATGAAGTTGATCGACTTGAACTGGATGTTGGCTTTGTCGCAAATGTACTTGAGCGATCCCTCCGTACAGTGATCATGTTTGTGCAGCGCTTCCAAGGTATCGGTGACCGCCGCGAGCCAAGGCATCATCTTCTCTTCTTCGCTGCCGGGCAAGAAGCCGATTGACTCGCCAATATCGGGCGTGTTTCGGGTGACGATGATTTTATCAAACATGCCTTTTTCGATCGTCTGCTCAAGCGCACAGGCCAGCGCCAACAAGGTTTTCCCGCTGCCCGCAGAACCCGTCAGTATGACCAAATCGATATTGGGATCGAGTAGCGCATCAAGGGCCATGCCTTGGTAAATGTTTTTTGGAGTGATGTCCCACGCTTTACGGTGCATTAATCGCTCCCGGCTGAGATCTTTAATGGTGATCTTGTCGCTGGTGATGTCCTCGACTCGACCGGCAAAGTCGCTCGAATCGTCCAAGACATATTGATTAATGTAAGTGGGTTCAAACGGCTCGCGCGGCAATGTGTGGTAAGTGCGGCCGTGAATGGTTTGGCTGTCGACTTCATCGACCTTGCTCCAAAACTCCCCTTCGATCTGTTGGTAACCTTTGGTGAGGTATTGGACATCATCGATCAGTTGGTCGGTGCGATAGTCCTCAACAAAACGTACTCCCGCCCCTTTGGCGCGTAAACGCATGTTGATGTCTTTGGTAATGAGGATCACTTCTCGCGGCGCACGCTTGTTTTGTAAGTAGAGTACGGCGTTGAGAATGCGGTTATCACCGGCTTTGTCTGCGAAGGCTTTGACGGTTTCTTGCAGTTCGAAATCCGCCAAAATGGCGATGTGACCTGTGCTTTCTTTATCGCGGTTGATGGGGATCCCTTCTGATATTTCATCGGGCGTGGCGTCTTTAAACAGTGCTTCGAGCGCGCGAATGGCGACACGGGCGTCGCGAGCCACATCGCGTTTGCTGTCTTTGATTTTATCGAGCTCCTCGAGGACCGTCATCGGTATGACGACATCGTGCTCTTGGAATGAGTAGATTGCGTGAGGTTCATGAAGAAGGATGTTGGTGTCTAAAACGAAGAGTTTCCGTTCCGTATCACCCATAAGCGTCTCCTTGCCGCAGCGCGGCTTGCTTACCTGTCATACGCAGCACGGCGTGTGCGCCATGTCAGGTGTATCCTCATTGTGTGAGGTAACTTGCAGTCATTTTGCAGTGACACCTTCAGTGAGCAGGAAGCTGACATGGCTTAGGCGTTGCCCTGTCCATTCAACATGCCGCCTAACAAGGCGTCGCTACAAACCCGAGTGGATCATCAACGTAGTGAGTCAGCGTTTTTCGTGCTGACCGTTTGGTTCACTGTACCGCTCTCTCGATGGATTGCATTTCTTGTGCCGTGTTAGGGGTAAAGCCAAGAAATTGCCAAGGTACTAACCCATTGTCAGAGATGCGCCTGCCCTTAAAGTATAAGTCAGTTTCCATCTCTTCCACTTTAGAAATGCCACTTCTTTTTTACACTTTGATGTCAGCCAGAGAGTGGCAAAAAATTTGTTGAGAATTGAGGTGTTTGTGCGTGACCAATATCACAGCTTCGAGTACCATTAGCGACCTTTTTTATGTGTGGCTGGAAAAGGCTTGAGTCCTGTTCTAGCGGCGCATTGGGGGCAGATCTTGATTGTTGGTTGGGATGATGAGAATCATTGTCTACACTATCATCAATAAGCCGTACCCCGACTCACAACAGACCGATTGAAAGAGGTAGTCGATAGATGACATTTGCTTTGGGCCAGCGTTGGATCAGCGATACAGAGAGCGATTTAGGTTTAGGTACTGTAGTCGCACTGGATGCTAGAACGGTCACATTGATGTTTGCCGCATCCGAAGAGAATCGCGTGTACGCGCGCAATGATGCGCCGGTGACTCGTGTGACGTTTAACCCAGGGGATGTTGTGGATAGCCAACAAGGGTGGTCATTGCGCATTGAGCAAGTGGTTGAGGAGCAGTCGCTGCTGACCTACATCGGTACGCGTGAAGACAACGGCGATAAAGACGTCGAGCTGCGTGAAATCATGCTCAGCAACCAGATTCGTTTTAATAAACCTCAAGATAAGCTGTTTGCCGGTCAAATCGATCGTATGGACAACTTTGTGCTCCGTTATCGTGCACTGATGAACCAATATGAGCAGCACAAGAGCCCAATGCGCGGCTTATGTGGTATGCGTGCAGGCTTGATCCCTCATCAGCTTTACATCGCCCATGAAGTGGGGCGTCGTCACGCGCCGCGCGTGTTGTTGGCCGATGAAGTGGGCCTAGGTAAAACCATTGAAGCGGGCATGATCATCCACCAGCAAGTGCTGGCGGGTCGAGCGGAACGCATTTTGATCGTGGTGCCAGAAACGCTTCAGCATCAATGGTTGGTGGAGATGATGCGTCGATTCAATCTGCATTTCTCTATCTTTGATGAAGAGCGTTGCATTGAAGCGTTCGCGGAAGCCGATAATCCATTCGATACCCAGCAATATGTGCTGTGCTCACTCGATTTTCTACGCAAGAGCCGCAAGCGCTTCGAGCAAGCGCTTGACGCCGATTGGGATCTCTTAGTGGTCGATGAAGCGCACCATTTAGAGTGGAGCCCAGAGCAGCCGAGCCGTGAATATCAGGTGATTGAAGGCTTGGCTGCGCGTACACCTGGTGTACTCCTGCTCACCGCGACACCTGAACAGCTAGGTCGTGAAAGCCATTTTGCACGCTTGAGATTGCTCGACTCGGATCGCTTCTTTGACTATGAAGAGTTTGTCAAAGAAGAGCAGCAATACGCCCCGGTGGCCGATTCGGTCAGCGCTCTGTTCTCTGGCGAATCCTTGGCGGATGAGGCGAAAAACCAGATCACCGAGCTCTTATCTGAACAAGATGTTGAGCCACTGTTTCGTATTATCGAGAGCAACAGTGACGACCAGGCGATTGCCGCTGCACGTCAAGAGTTGATTGATAATTTGATGGATCGTCATGGTACGGGGCGCGTGCTGTTTCGTAACACGCGTGCAGCGATCAAAGGCTTCCCAGTGCGTAATGTGCATTTGGTGCCGATGCCGATTCCGAGCCAATACACCACGGCGATGCGTGTCTCTGGCATGATTGGCGGCAAGATGAGCCCAGAAGCGCGTGCGCTGAAAAATCTCTACCCTGAAGAGCTGTTCCAAGAGTTTGAAGGTGACGAATCGAGCTGGTGGCAGTTTGATAGTCGCGTTGATTGGTTACTTGAGAAGATCACGCAAAAACGCAGTGAAAAGGTGTTGGTGATCGCCTCTCGCGCCAGTACGGCGTTGCAATTGGAACAAGCGCTGCGCGAGCGTGAAGGCATCCGTGCCACGGTATTCCATGAAGGTATGTCGATTTTAGAACGCGACAAAGCGGCGGCGTACTTTGCCCAAGAAGAGGGAGGCGCACAGGTTCTCATCTGTAGCGAAATTGGCTCTGAAGGGCGCAACTTCCAGTTTGCGAACCAACTGGTGATGTTTGATCTGCCGTTCAACCCAGACTTACTTGAGCAACGCATCGGTCGCTTAGACCGAATTGGTCAGCAGCGCGATATCGATATTCATGTCCCCTACCTTGAAGGCACCTCGCAAGCGATTTTGGCGCGTTGGTTTAATGAAGGTTTGAATGCTTTTGCCCAAACCTGCCCAACCGGTCGCATGGTGTACGACAAGGTGTCGGATGCGCTGATTACTATGCTGGCCAGTGGAGATACCAGTGAGTTGGATGATGTGATTGCTCAATCTGCGGCAATGAACAAAGCGCTCAAAGCGGAGCTGGAGCAAGGGCGTGACCGTCTGCTTGAAATGCACTCGCACGGCGGTGAGAAAGCGCAAGCGATTGTCGATACGATTGCCGCGACCGATGGCGATACGAATCTTGTCACGTTCGCCTTGAGCCTGTTTGATACCATTGGTCTTAACCAAGACGACAAAGGCGAAAATGCGCTCGTGGTCACCCCTTCTGAGCACATGATGGTGCCCAGTTACCCAGGACTGCCATACGAAGGCGCAACTATCACCTTTGACCGTGATACGGCGCTGTCTCGTGAGGACATGCACTTTATCAGCTGGGAACACCCGATGATTCAAGGCGGTATTGATCTGCTGATGAGTGAGGGCGTGGGGACCAGTGCGGTGTCACTGCTGAAAAACAAGGCTCTGCCCGTAGGGACGCTGCTGCTTGAACTGATCTACAAAGTGGATGCGCAAGCGCCCAAACGTACTGGCATCAGCCGTTTCTTACCGACCACGCCGATTCGCATCATGCTTGATGGCAAAGGCAATGATTTATCGGCGCAAGTGGAGTTTGACAGTTTCAACCGTCAGCTCAGCCCGGTCGGCCGCCATATTGCGGCTAAACTGGTCTCTTCGGTACAGGCGCAGGTGCATCAGCTGATTGCCGCAGGTGACAAGCTGGTGGTCGAAAAAGTGGAAGCCGTACGCGAGCAAGCGCAAAAAGAGATGCAATCGAGTCTAAATGGCGAGCTTGAGCGTTTGCAGGCCCTGAAAGCGGTGAACCCGAACATTCGTGATGAAGAGATTGAAGCGATTGATGAGCAGATTACCGCGCTGACCGGTTATATCCGCCAAGCGCAATACCAACTCGACTCACTGCGTATGATTGTCGTCGCGCACAACTAAGTGATCGCAACGCGAGTAACGTATTAGTACAAGGCCCTCAACGTTGAGGGCCTTTTTGATCGTTAATAAAGATGACGAAACCGATGACTAAAGAAGCCATTTCCACCAAATAAAGACCGCCAAAAAGCCGAACAGATAAATCAGACCGGCGATGGAGAGCCACTTTAGCGAGGATGTCATTGCGAGCGGCTTAGGCAGATCGGTTTTGGTCACCAAAATGTAGTTGAGTAAACCGAAAAATGGAGTCGTAACAAAGGCAAGGATCATCGCAAAATTGAGCATTGGCAGTAGCGCTTTGGCCCAAAACAAGATGATGGCAAGGGCTGCTGCAGAGATGATCACCATCCAAGTCAGCGTCACGCCGTTTTTCATTTCTGGTTGCTTTTGCACTAAACGTTGAGATTCAGACAACACACGCGCATAACCGTCAATCACGGTGATCGTACTACCAAAAATACAGAAGAACGCAATCACAGCAATCAAGTAGCGAGACCACTCACCAATGGTCGATGCATAGAGCCCTACCAGTTGATGCGAGAAGCCGACGCCAGAGCTTGAAAGCTCAACGCCTGTCCCATGCAGCACCAAAGCGCCTAAGGAAAGAAAGACAATCGCCAGCAGCGCAGTCCCTATGTAGCCCACGTTGAAATCAAACAGCGCAGAGCGCGGCGTCACCGTTTGCTGCTTGCACTGACTTTTTAGCCACATTGAGGTGATACTGGAAATTTCAATCGGTGCTGGCATCCAACCCATGGTCACAACGAGAAATCCGATTGCGGCTAATGTCCAAGGCGATGGGGATTCAAAGCCCACGACGGGCTCGGCAGGTTTACCCAATGCGATGCACACCGCAAGCAGTGTGGCAATGGTTAGAACCGCCATGATGGTTTTCGATAACGCATCCAACGCCTTGTAGTGGCCGGCAAATAAAATCGCTAAACAGGTGGTCAGCACAAGGATACTGAGCACGGACATCGAGAGATCAAAGGGTACGAAATAGGCGAGCAAGCTAGCGCTAAACATCAGCAGTGCAGCGGTGTTGACCACAGCGGAGACCGCACTTAAGCCGACAAACAGCCACAAGTATGGTTTGCCAAGTTTTGAGTAGCCTTCGACTAAACTGGTGCCGGTGCCCATAGTGTATTGCACACCGGCGCGAAAAAACGGGTATTTGAATACGTTGACGAGCAAAATGAGCGCCGCCAACTGCCAGCCATAAATGGCGCCCGCTTTGGTGGAGGCGACCAAGTGAGAGCCTCCGACTGCAGCGGCGGCCATCATAATGCCTGGGCCTAACGAGCGAATAAGGTGGGCTAACGAGAAACGCGCCTTCGGGGGCGCTGAAGTGATACTTTCCATACTACTGCCTATGGGTGAAATGTTGTGTTTTATTGTATTTATTACCTGTCAAGGTTGTTAAGGAATAACACATTTGTTTTGTCTGTCATAGATTTTTTACACTTTGAGTGAGACTTTCTTTTCAAGCGTTAATAATCGACAAAAAATGCCAGACTGGTGCCCTTGCGAGTGGCTTCGGGTATACTTCGCCGGAATTCATTGTAGTTGAGAGTGTTTATGGCCATGCTGGAGTACACCCCACCAAGGGAACCCTGGGTGGAGGTTGTTTTTGAAGATGAACATATCCTTGCGGTCAATAAACCGTCAGGACTGCTGTCTGTGCCTGGGCGCGATCCTGCTCATCGCGACAGCATGTGGTCACGACTGCAAGAGACGCACCCGGATATTCAAGTGGTGCATCGCTTAGATATGTCCACTTCCGGCTTAATGGTATTAGCAAAAAACAAACGCGCAGAAAGTGCGTTAAAGAAGCAGTTTCAGTTTCGTCTCACACACAAAGTGTACTATGCACGAGTATGGGGAGAGGTGAGTGAGCAAGAGGGCGTCATTGATCTGCCGCTGATTTGTGACTGGCCAAATCGCCCGCGGCAGAAAGTGTGTTTAGAGACAGGTAAACCGTCAAAAACCTTATACCAAGTGGAGAAACGAGAAGAAAAAACCACCATCGTGCGCTTGTTGCCGGTGACGGGGCGGTCTCATCAACTGCGCGTTCATATGCAAGCGCTCGGCCACCCGATTGTCGGTGATGAGTTCTACTCCAGCGGTGAGGCGCTGCTCTGTTCGGAGCGCTTAGCCCTTCACGCGGCGGAGTTGAGCTTTTATCATCCACGCAGTCATTGTCTGAAAAGTATTTTTGTTCCTTGTGACTTCTATCCCGAGGCGCAAGAGATGCTGTTTGATTATTTCGATCCTGTGCGAAAATTACCCGATTATAAAACACTGCCCAAACCATAATCGGTGACACAGAGTGGGCAGTTGAAGGAGACCTTATGCTGCCCAACCTTGTTTTTCTTGACCAAGCCACCATTCCAAGTCAAATCACCTTGCCAACCCCTCGCCATCCGCACGTTTGGCAAGCTTACGACTTCACCGCACCAGAACAAGTAGTTGAGCGCCTGCAAGGCGCCACTGTCGCGATCACCAATAAGGTGGTACTCGATGAAGCGGTGCTTGCGCAGCTTCCTTCACTCAAACTCATCGCCGTCTCGGCGACAGGATACAATAACCTTGATATTGAAGCGTGTCGCCGCTTGGGCATTGCTGTGACCAACGTTCAAGGTTACGCCACCCAATCGGTACCTGAGCACGTGCTGGGTATGATCTTTAGCTTGAGTCGTCACCTCAGTGCCTACCATCACGACATTGCCCAAGGGGAGTGGCAGCGCAACAAGCAGTTCTGCTTTTTTACCCACCCGATAAGGGATGTAGCAGGGGCAACCCTTGCGATTGTGGGCGGCGGGGCATTAGGACGCGCTACCGCGCAACTGGCCAGTGCGGTCGGTATGCACGTGATCTTTGCTGAGCGTAAGGGTGAACATCAGTGCCGTGAGGGCTATGTCCCGTTTGAGGCGGCGCTTTCTCAAGCGGATGTGGTGAGTTTGCACTGTCCACTGAGTGATGAGACCTTTCACCTCATCGGTGAGCCAGAGCTGGGCATGATGAAATCGAGCGCGATATTGATCAATACTGGGCGAGGGGGATTGGTTGATGAACAGGCATTGGTGTCGGCGTTGACGTCTGGTCAGATAGGGGCGGCGGGGGTCGATGTGTTCACGAGTGAGCCAGCCGATGAGAGTAACCCTTTGTTGGCGAATATTTCGCTCCCAAACTTGCTGCTTACACCACACGTTGCTTGGGGTAGCGACTCCGCGATTCAGAAACTCGCCGACATTCTTATTGATAACATCGACGCATTTCTTGACGGTCGAGAGCAAAATCGCGTGGTGTGATTTACTCGCTGCTGCTGGCCTTTAATTGACTCAAGCCTTGATTGAATACACGCAGCAGCTTTTCTCCATCGGGGTGCGCTTTGGAGAACATCAAATAATTACTATTAGTCAAAAATGGCTTAGGGTGAAAACTGATCAGAGCCTGGGTTTCATAGGGGAGTTTGTTGAGCGTAGATAGACCGATGTGTTTCTCTTCTGGCACGAGCTCAACCCGGCGATATTTGAGAAATTGAAACGCTTTGGTAGGGTCGGCGACCCGATGTATGGTGACATGCCCATCCTCGATCAGTGCATCCAGTTCTTCACCATAGCTGTAGCCCAGCCCACCGCCAAGGTGTTTACCCTCTAAATCTTCTAAACGCTGCCAAGAAAAGTCATCACTTTTGCGATGAAAGAAAACAAATTCCTCCTGTGCCACTGGTTCGCTGAAATAAAAATGTTCGGTTCTCTCTTGGGCAAACATCCAGATCGCGGTGGCGACAAATTCGCCTTCACTCGCTTCTTTGTAGGCCCGTTTCCAAGGAAAGAAGTGGAATTCGACTTGATAGCCTTGTGTCGCAAACGCCTGCTCAATGGTCTTTCCGACAAAACCGAATTCTTCTAACTCTTGGCCAATAAAAGGTGGCCACTCACCTGCGGCAATTTTGACAATCTTATTGTCTTCATCATTATTCACTTCGTCATTATTGGTTTCAACCGTGGCGTAAACACTCACGGCGAACCACAATGCGAACAAGGCACTAGAAAGGGATACTGCGAGCGCGCGCACAAGTCACTCCTTTGTCGCTTTTACTTTAACTTTAGTTCTCAGTCGATAAAGAGCAAGACATAAAAAAGGCTGGTCATCATGACCAGCCTCCCAGACTTGATTTATGCACTTACAGTGCGGCAATCGTCGTTTTTTGCTCTTCAAGCTTCACGAGCGTTTCTTTGTAGCCTTCTAGCTTCTCGCGCTCTTTGGCCACCACCGCTTCTGGTGCTTTAGCCACGAAGCCTTCGTTACCTAGCTTGCCTTCAATGCGTTTGATTTCGCCTTGTGTCTTTTTGATTTCACCATCGAGGCGAGCAAGCTCGGCGTCTTTGTCGATGAGACCCGCCATTGGGATCATTAGCTCCGACTTAGCGACAAGTGCCGTTGCGCATGCTGGCGTTTCTTCACCCGCTTCCAGTACACGTACAGACTCAAGCTTCGCCAGAGAAACAAGAACTTGCTTGTTCGCTTCTAGACGAGCTGCGTCTTCCGCGTTTGCGGCTTTTAGCATCACTTCAAGCGGCTTACCTGGGTTGATGTCGTACTCCGCACGTAGGTTACGGATGCTAGTGATGAATGACTTCACCCACTCGATGTCATCCAGTGCTGCTTGGTTGAAATTCGCTTGGTCGAACTGAGGCAACGTTTGAAGCATGATCGTCTCACCTTCAACACCATCAACCAGTGGTTTAACGCTCTGCCAGATAGTTTCTGTGATGTATGGGATCACTGGGTGTGCTAGACGAAGTGTTTTCTCTAGAACGGTGATCAGCGTGCGGCGAGTACCACGTTGCTGAGCTTCGTTACCTTTCCAAAGCACTGGCTTAGTGAGCTCTAGATACCAGTCACAGAATTGGTTCCAGATGAATTCGTAAATCGTGTTTGCTGCCATATCCAGACGGAAGTTATCAATGTGGCTATTGAACTCTTTCGCTGCTAGCTCAAACTGAGACTCGATCCATTTGTCTGCGAGTGAGTACTCGATCTCACCTGCCTGTTCGTTAGATGAATGGAAGCCACAATCCTGATCTTCTGTATTCATCAGCACGTAACGGCTCGCGTTCCATAGCTTGTTACAGAAGTTACGGTAACCTTCCAGACGCTTCATATCCCAGTTGATGTCACGACCCGTTGAAGCCATAGCAGCAAGCGTGAAGCGCAGTGCATCCGTACCGTAGGGTTCGATACCGTTTTCAAACGTCTTGCGCGTGTTCTTCTCGATCTTCGCGGCAAGTTGAGGCTGCATCATGTTACCGGTGCGCTTCTCAACTAGAGACTCAAGGTCGATGCCGTCAATCATGTCGATTGGGTCAAGCACGTTACCCTTAGACTTCGACATCTTGTCGCCGTTTTCATCACGGATGAGACCCGTTACGTAAACCGTTTTAAATGGCACTTGTGGCTTGCCGTTTTCATCTTTACAGAAGTGCATAGTCATCATGATCATGCGAGCAACCCAGAAGAAGATGATGTCGAAACCGGTGACCAGCACATCTGAAGGGTGGAATGTTTTTAGATCATCTGTGTTTTCAGGCCAGCCTTGTGTGCCAAACGTCCACAATGCAGAAGAGAACCAGGTATCCAGTACGTCGTCATCTTGGCGCAGTACCACAACTGGTGCTAGGCCGTTCTTCTCACGCACTTCGTCTTCAGTGCGACCAACGTAGACATTGCCGTCGTTGTCGTACCATGCAGGGATACGGTGACCCCACCAAAGCTGACGAGAGATACACCAGTCTTGAATGTCACGCATCCAAGAGAAGTACATGTTTTCGTATTGCTTAGGTACGAATTGGATTTCGCCGTCTTCCACTGCTTTAGTTGCGGTTTCTGCAAGAGGAGCAGTACGCACATACCATTGGTCGGTCAGCATCGGTTCGATGACCACGCCGCCACGGTCGCCGTATGGCACGGTGAGGTCGTGGTCTTTGATTTCGTCTAGCAGGCCAATCTCTTCAAATTCCGCTACGATGGCTTTACGCGCGGCAAAACGCTCCAACCCTTGGTATTTAGCCGGGATCTCTGTTGAGTATGCATCGCTCGCTTCGCCATTCGTGTTAAACACTTCGGCTGCGTCACGGATGTTGGCATCAAAGGTGAGGATGTTGATCATCGGTAGCTGGTGGCGCTTACCCACTTCGTAGTCGTTGAAGTCGTGCGCAGGGGTGATTTTCACACAGCCTGTGCCTTTCTCCATGTCCGCGTGCTCATCACCGACGATAGGGATGCGGCGGTCAACGATAGGAAGAAGGATCTCTTTACCGATCAAGTCTTTGTAGCGAGGATCTTCTGGGTTCACCGCAACGCCCGTATCACCCAGTATCGTCTCTGGACGAGTGGTAGCGACAACGATGTAGTCTTTGCCGTCTGCCGTTTTCACCCCATCCGCTAGTGGGTAGCGGAAGTGCCACATGTGGCCTTTTTTATCTTTGTTTTCAACTTCAAGATCAGAAATTGCGGTATGCAGTTTAGGATCCCAGTTAACCAGACGCTTACCACGGTAGATGAGGTCATCTTCGTAGAGGCGCACGAACACTTCTTGAACGGCGTTTGATAGGCCGTCATCCATAGTGAAACGTTCACGGTCCCAGTCGACAGAAGCACCTAGGCGACGCAGCTGTTTAGTGATGGTGCCACCTGATTCGCCTTTCCATTCCCAGATTTTGTCGATGAACGCATCACGGCCGTAATCGTGCTTGGTTTTGCCTTCTTCTGCCGCGATCTTACGCTCAACCACCATCTGTGTGGCGATACCTGCGTGGTCAGTACCGACTTGCCAAAGGGTGTTCTTGCCCTTCATACGTTCGGCACGGATCAAGGTATCCATGATGGTGTCTTGGAATGCGTGGCCCATGTGAAGGCTACCGGTGACGTTCGGTGGCGGGATCATGATGCTGTATGATTCTTTCGTCGTGTCGCCGTGCGGCTTAAAGTAGCCTTTTTCTTCCCAAGCCTGGTATAGAGCTTGTTCAATTGAAGTTGGGTTGTATGTCTTTTCCATAGCGCTCATTTTGCCTCGTGATGATGGAACTTAGGCGGCGTGCATTCACCTAATGATTAGGGCCAGCCTACGTTCTACCCCTTGGAGGTTTGATTCTGGTTAATGGTAAATCTAGGTCAATCTTTATAAGTGAACTCTCTGAAAAGAGAGCTTAACTATAAGGATTGACGGTCAGTGGTGTTCGAGTGCGATCGTTTGCATTTGAAAGCCCGATTGACGGTAAATTTTATACCGTTCTCGCGCTTGCTGCTTGGCTTTTTCGTCGCAAGGGACGAAGTCTACCACCTCTGTAAACGGATGCGCAAAGGTTGTCTCATTTTCAGCCAAATTTATCACCAACTGGCGATGCCAAGAAGGGCGAACCTGCTGATGGCCTATCTCAATCTGTGTGCCATACTTGGGGCCTTCTCCTACCAAGTTGTGGCCGATGTACTGCTCAGGTTCCACTTGCCAAAACCGCTCTGCAAGGGCCTCCGCGTGGGCTTTGTGCTGGCAGTTGACGTACACTTTTGCCCCTTGTTTGGCAAAGTGCTGCGCCAAAAAGACCGCATACGCATCCAACCCTTCAGGGGTGGCTTGGGGAGAATCCGATTGAATCAGATAAAAGGTCGCGTTAGCCATGATATTTGCTGATGCCTTATATACAAAAAAGGGCCTTGCGGCCCTTCGATGTGGTTGAGGATTACTCCTCAGTATCTTGACCGCTGCGATTGAGCAGGAACTGGACAAGCATAGAGACTGGTCGGCCTGTTGAGCCTTTCGCTGCGCCAGATTTCCAAGCAGTGCCCGCGATATCGATGTGAGCCCAGTTGTACTTCTTAGCAAATTTCGACAAGAAACAGCCGGCAGTAATGGTGCCACCAGGACGACCACCAATGTTCGCCATATCGGCGAATGGGCTTTTCAGCTGTTCATGGTACTCATCGGCCATCGGTAAGCGCCATGCACGATCGCTCGCTTGCTCAGAAGCGTTAATAAGCTCGTGAGACAACGGGTTGTGGTTTGAGATCACGCCACTGATGTGGTGACCCAGTGCAATCACACACGCACCAGTGAGGGTAGCGACATCCACGACACATTCTGGTTCAAAGCGCTCAACGTAGGTCAGTGCATCACACAGAACCAAGCGGCCTTCGGCATCGGTATTCAATACTTCGACCGTTTGACCTGACATTGTGGTTAGGATATCACCCGGACGGTAAGCGTTGCTGCCTGGCATGTTTTCACAGCCGGCCAGCACACCAATCACGTTGATAGGCAGGTTCAGTTTCGCGAGCGCTTTCATGGTGCCAAACACGGAGGCAGCGCCACACATGTCGTATTTCATCTCATCCATGCCTTCGCCAGGCTTGAGTGAAATACCGCCCGAATCGAACGTCAGACCTTTGCCGACTAATACGATAGGCTTGGCTTGTGCGTCTGGGTTACCCTTGTACTCCATGATTGACATCATCGATTCGTTTTTCGAACCGCGGCCTACCGCTAGGTAAGAGTTCATCCCCAGTTTTTCCATCTCTTCTTCGCCGATCACTTTCGTCGTAATCGTCTCGTAGTCGTCCGCTAAGCGGCGCGCTTGAGAGGCGAGATAAGCTGGGTTCGCAATGTTGGGTGGCATGTTGCCAAGGTCTTTACACGCTTTGACGCCCGACGAGATGGCCAAGCCATGCGCGATCGCTTTTTCACCCAAGTTCAACTCACGACGCGTCGGTACGTTGAACACCAACTTGCGCAGTGGGCGACGGGTTTCAGGCTTGACGCTCTTAAACTGATCAAAGGTGTAGAGGCCATCTTTGGTCGCTTCGACCGCTTGGCGCACTTTCCAGTAGGTATCACGACCTTTCACATGCAGCTCAGTCAAGAAGCACACCGCTTCCATAGAGCCCGTTTCGTTCAAGGTGTTGATGGTTTTCTGGATAATCTCTTTGTACTGACGTTCACCCAACTCGCGCTCTTTGCCGCAACCGACAAGCAGAACACGCTCAGACAACACACCAGGTACTTGATGCAGAAGTAGCATCTGCCCAGGTTTTCCTTCTAGATCACCACGGCGAAGTAGTGAACTGATATAGCCATCGCTGATTTTATCTAGCTGCTCAGCAACTGGAGAAAGGCGACGTGGCTCAAACACCCCGACAACGATACATGCGCTACGTTGTTTCTCTGGGCTGCCACTCTTTACACTGAACTCCATGCGTACTCCTACATCCTGAAGACAAATCGAACTAAATGTTAGATAATGGCGTCTTACTTGTTGATTCCTACACCGGAACTATCTTTAAATAAGCGCGTTAACAATTAGCCAAAAAATTTAAAAACAAAAGGTTCATCGGGAAATTATAGTGATTCAATTAAAAAAACAAGTTTTGTATAGGTAATTTCAGCGTGATTATTGTTAGATATTTGATCCGCGAGACACTCAAGAGCCAATTAGCGATATTTTTTATCCTGTTTTTGGTGTTTCTCAGCCAAAAACTGATCAAAGTGCTCGCCGATGCATCCGATGGTGATATCCCCGCAAGTTTGGTCATGCACTATGTCGGCTTAAGCATGCCGTCAATGGGGCTTTTGATGCTGCCGCTCAGTCTATTCTTAGGCATTCTCCTCACCTTTGGTCGTCTCTACGCAGAAAGTGAAATTACCGTGATGAATGCGACGGGGATTGGCAACAAATTCCTCATTCGCGCCGCTTTGTACTTGGCGGTGATCACCGGGTTAATTGCCGCCGCCAACGCGTTTGTTTTTGCGCCTTACAGCCAAGAAAAGCTGATTCAATTGCAAGAAGAAGTCGAAGCGGAAAATAGCGTTGACCTCCTCAAAAAAGGCCACTTCCAAGGTACGCCGGATGGATCATCTGTTGTGTTTATTGATGATATAGACGGTAAAAAACTCAAACACGTTTTTGTCGCACAAATGCGCCCGAGAGACTCCATTTTACCGAGCGTCTCTTTCTCTCAATCTGGTGAAGTGAAAGAGCTGAGCGACGGGCGTCAGGTTATTCGCATGTATGACGGTACACGCTATGAAGGGGTGCCAACGCGTGTGGATTATATGATCACTGAGTTTGATCAGTACGAGGGACTGATTGGGCAGCGCGATGTGAAAGCGAAAGGGCGTGACTGGGAAGCAATTCCGACGATGGAGCTGTTGTCCAACCCTGACCGACGCGCACAAGCGGAGTTACAATGGCGCCTCTCGTTAGTGGTCTGCATCCCTTTGCTTACCATGCTGGTGGTGCCGTTATCGGCGGTTAACCCTCGTCAAGGGCGCTTCGCGAAAATGGGGCCGGCGATATTGATTTACTTGGCCTACTTCTTAGCCATCAGTGCGACGAAGTCGGCTCTTGAAGATGGCTCGTTTCCTACGATGATCGGCATGTGGCCAATTAACGCGGCGTTGTTGCTCACCGCAGTGGGTATCAACTCGATGGACAGTATTGCGGTTCGTCGCTTTAAAGATAGACTCAGACAAAGAAAAAAGAAGGCAGCGTAAGTCGTGTTTAAGATTCTTGATCTCTACATAGGTAGAACCATTATTGCCACGACGTCTCTGGTGTTGGCTACGTTTGTTGGCTTGTCGGCCATTATCAAATATGTCGAGCAGTTGCGTAAGGTCGGCAGTGGCACCTATGACTTGTTGCAAGCGCTGTTTTTTGTCGTCCTCAGTATTCCGCGTGACGTCGAGATGTTTTTCCCAATGGCGGCATTGCTTGGCGCTTTGATAGGGCTTGGTATGTTGGCTTCAAGCTCCGAGCTTGTGGTGATGCAGGCGTCGGGTTATTCGAAGTTAGATATCGGTTTGTCGGTACTCAAAACCGCAGTGCCGTTAATGGTGCTGGTGACGTTGCTCGGACAATGGGGTGCGCCGCAAGCGCAAAAAATGGCACGTGACTTACGAGCGTTTGCCACCTCTGGCGGCGCGATTATGTCTGTGCGTACCGGCGTTTGGGCGCGTGATGCCAACGATTTTATTTTTATGGGTAAAGTCGAAGACGACACGATTTATGGCATGAACATGTGGCGATTTGACAGCGATAAAAAGCTGCAAACCGTCGTGTACGCCAACAAAGTGGATTACCTGTCCGACAACACTTGGCTCATGAAAGAGGTCCAAGTGACGGAAATGATGGACGATGTCGAGATCAATAAAACGGCGCTGCCCGAATATCGTTGGACGACGTCGCTCGCCCCCGACAAGCTCGCCGTGGTAACGGTGAAACCTGAAGAGTTGTCACTGGGTGGCTTGTACGATTACGTGACCTACTTAAAAGCCTCAGAGCAGGACTCTTCACGCTATGAATTGGCGCTGTGGCGTAAAGTCACGCAGCCTTTCTCCATTGCCGTGATGATGTTGATGGCGCTGTCGTTTATCTTTGGTCCGCTGCGCAGTGTCACCATGGGCGCGCGCATTTTATCGGGTGTGGTGGCCGGCTTCACCTTTTATATCTCGAGTGAATTCTTTGGCCCGCTCAGCTTGGTGTACAGCATTCCGCCTGTTTTTGGTGCGGTGATGCCGAGCGTGGTGTTCTTGACCATTGCGCTGTTGCTGTTACGCCGCAAGTTGTAGCCCACGGGGCGTGATCTTTCACTAGCATGTTAACAACAAGGCCTCCCAAGTTCGGGAGGCCTTGTTGTCTGTAGGCTTGATAGTGTACTGAGCTTTAGAGGTGTTTCTTTAAACGGTACAGCGCTTCTAATGCTTGTCGAGGCGTTAAATCATCAGGGTCAATATTGGCCAGCATCTGTTCCACTTCACTTGGCTCTGGGATCAAGCTGAGCTGGTTAGCCACATCAACGCCAGCCCGCGCAGGTGCTGGCGCATCGGTTAACGAGATTGATTCCAACTGCTGCAATTTAGCTCGTGCTTGTTTGATGACACTTTTTGGTACGCCAGCTAACCCGGCAACGGCGAGACCGTAAGATTTACTTGCCGCCCCTTCTTGCACCGCGTGCATAAAGGCAATGCTATCGCCGTGCTCCACCGCATCAAGGTGGACGTTGGCTAAGGTTGCGATCTGGTTGGGCAGCTCTGTTAATTCAAAATAGTGGGTGGCGAACAGAGTCATCGCCCCAAGCTCTTTGGCAAGCCATTCAGCGCTTGCCCAAGCAAGCGACAAGCCATCGTAGGTACTGGTGCCACGGCCAATTTCATCCATTAACACTAAGCTGCGCTCCGTGGCGTTGTGCAAGATGTTGGCGGTTTCCGTCATTTCGACCATAAAGGTTGAGCGCCCAGAGGCCAGATCGTCGGAGGCGCCAATACGGGTAAATATACGATCAATCGAGCCTATGGTTGCCGATTCAGCGGGCACATAGGAGCCGATATGCGCCATCAAAGCAATAAGGGCGGTCTGGCGCATGTAGGTCGATTTACCGCCCATGTTAGGCCCGGTAATGATCAACATCTTACGTTGTGGCGTCAGTTCTGTGGGGTTGGCAATAAACGGCTCATCCATTACCTGCTCCACCACTGGATGGCGACCGCCTTGGATATGAACACCAATCTCACCATTGAGTATCGGGCGGCAGTAGTCGAGGCTATCGGCGCGCTCTGCTAGGTTTTGCAACACATCGATTTGCGACAATGCTGAGGCCAGATTTTGCATCTGCTCTAAGTGAGGCAGCAGCAGATCAAACAGGCCTTCCCATAACTGCTTTTCGAGCGCCAGTGCTTTTGACTTGGAGTTTAAGACCTTGTCTTCATGCTCTTTTAGCTCAGGAATGATATAGCGCTCGGCATTTTTTAACGTTTGGCGGCGAACATAATGAGGCGGCACAAGGTGGCTTTGGCCACGGCTGACCTGAATAAAGAAGCCGTGCACATTGTTGTAGCCGACTTTCAATGTATCAATGCCGTGACGTTCGCGCTCTTCTTGCTCAAGTTGGTCCAGGTATTCGGTGGCGCCATCGGCCAATTTACGCCATTCATCGAGCTCTGCGTCGTAGCCTTGTGCAATCACCCCTCCGTCACGAATGACGACGGGTGGATTCTCTTTAACGGCGCGCTCAAGCAGCTCGCAGACCTCATTCATCGGCGCGGCATACTGGGCGAGCTTTTTAAGGTACGGGTGTTCAGCGCTTTTCATCACATCAGCGAGCTCTGGCAACTGTTGCATGGCAAAGCGCAGTCTTGCCATATCGCGAGGTCGAGCACTGCGTAGCGCTAAACGTGCAAGAATGCGTTCAATGTCGCCCACTTGTTTGAGTACGGGCGCTAACTCAGCAAAGAGCGTGTTCTGCTTAAGTTCTGTGATGGCGTCGAGACGCTGATTGAGCGTGTCGATATCGCGCATCGGTTGGTGCAACCAACGTTTGAGCATTCGACTGCCCATTGGCGTTGCGGTGTGATCGAGTACGGAAGCCAACGTGTTGTCGGTGCCGCCTGCGAGGTTTTGTGTGATTTCCAAATTGCGTCTTGTCGCCGCGTCTAAGATCACCGAATGATCTTGGCGATCAAACGTCAACGAGCGAATATGAGGCAGGGCGGTGCGTTGCGTATCTTTGACGTACTGGATCAAACAGCCAGCGGCACAGAGCCCCAGTTTGGCATGTTCAACGCCAAAGCCGACCAAATCTCGCGTGCCAAATTGTTGATTCAGCTGCTGCTTGGCCGTATCGAGTTCGAATTCCCAGATTGGTCGGCGGCGATTACCACTGCGCGAAGACATCAGATGCACGGGATCAAAATCTTCAGGGAACAAAAGCTCTCTTGGCGAAGTGCGTTGTAGTTCTGCCGCCATCGCTTCCTCGCTTTGCGGCTCCATCAACTGAAAGCGACCGGAAGTCACATCGAGCGTCGCGTAGCCGAATCGACCGTCGTGATGATAGATCGCGGCAATCAAGTTATCGATCCGTTCAGAGAGTAGGGCTTCATCGGTCACTGTGCCGGGTGTCACGATGCGCACTACCTTACGCTCCACAGGGCCTTTGCTGGTGGCTGGATCGCCGATCTGCTCACAAATTGCGACGGATTCACCGAGTTGAACCAACTTGGCGAGATAGCCTTCGACTGCGTGGAAAGGCACGCCCGCCATCGGGATGGGTTCACCGGCAGAAGCGCCACGCTTAGTGAGGGAAATGTCTAACAATTGCGAGGCGCGTTTTGCGTCATCGTAAAACAGTTCATAAAAATCCCCCATGCGGTAAAACAGCAGAATGTCAGGGTTCTCTGCCTTTAACTTGAGATACTGCTGCATCATTGGGGTATGTTTTTGTTCTGCTTTCACGGTTACATCTTTCGTTTGTGGTTATTGCGGCTTAGGATACGTGAATCACCAAATGGGTAAAAGGTGCAAAGGATGCAAAGCAAACAAAATTTATCTCACCAAGTTGGGGAAGCCTTGGCTCAACATGGCTTGGTGCTGACGACCGCAGAGTCCTGTACCGGTGGCGGTGTCGCGACAGCGATCACAGACATCGCTGGCAGCTCAGCGTGGTTTGATCGAGCGTTTGTCACCTACAGCAACGAAGCGAAAATGGAGATGCTGGGCGTGAGTGCCGATACTTTGGATCAATATGGCGCGGTGAGCGAACCGACTGTGCGCGAAATGGCGCAGGGAGCATTGGCTCATTCACGGGCCGACATCGCGATAGCGATTAGCGGCATCGCGGGTCCTGGAGGCGGAACGCAAGAGAAGCCGGTAGGCACGGTCTGTTTTGCTTGGTGTGACCGTCACTCATGGCAAAAAATCGAGACGCGTCATTTTAATGGGAACCGTGACGCAGTTCGCTCCGCTGCGGTCGAAACCGCTTTAGAAGTGCTGTATAAAGAGTTGCAACAGAGAGTGAAAACGTCGTAGCTAAAACAGTTAATTATTATTTATCAGTAGCATACGATTGAATTTCAAAAAAACGTTGATCAGCTATAGACACTGTATGAATCAACAGTATAATGGCGTTTATAGAGTGTTCGGGCCACCCCCGATTTGAAGAAAGTATTCATTTTTACCTGATTTCAGGTGAAAGTTTTGGAGAAAGTAATGGACGATAACAAACAGAAAGCGCTCGCCGCTGCGCTAGGCCAGATTGAAAAGCAATTCGGCAAAGGTTCAATCATGCGCCTTGGTGACAACCGCGCAATGGATGTGGAAACGATTTCTACTGGTTCTCTTTCTCTTGATATTGCACTGGGTGCCGGTGGCCTACCAATGGGTCGTATTGTTGAGATTTATGGCCCTGAATCATCAGGTAAAACAACCTTAACGCTTGAACTGATTGCCGCTGCGCAACGTGAAGGTAAAACGTGTGCCTTTATCGATGCTGAGCACGCGCTTGACCCTGTCTACGCGAAAAAACTGGGTGTGGATATCGATGCGTTATTAGTGTCTCAGCCAGACACAGGCGAGCAAGCGCTTGAAATTTGTGACGCGCTCGCACGTTCTGGTGCGATTGACGTGATGGTTATTGACTCCGTTGCTGCCTTGACACCAAAGGCTGAAATCGAAGGCGAAATGGGCGACAGCCACATGGGTCTTCAAGCGCGTATGCTTTCACAAGCAATGCGTAAGTTGACGGGTAACCTTAAGCAATCTAACTGTATGTGTATCTTCATCAACCAAATTCGTATGAAGATCGGTGTGATGTTTGGTAACCCTGAAACCACCACGGGTGGTAACGCACTAAAATTCTACGCTTCTGTCCGTCTTGATATCCGTCGTACGGGTTCTATCAAAGAAGGCGATGAAGTGGTCGGTAACGAGACGCGCATCAAAGTGGTTAAGAACAAGATTGCTGCGCCGTTTAAGCAAGCTGAAACGCAAATTATGTACGGTCAAGGTTTCAACCGTGAAGGCGAGCTTATTGACCTTGGCGTGAAACACAAGATGGTAGAAAAAGCCGGTGCATGGTACAGCTACAACGGTGACAAGATCGGTCAGGGTAAAGCGAACGCGTGTAAGTTCCTGCGTGAGAATCCTGAAGCGGCGAAAACACTGGATAATAAGCTGCGTGACCTTCTGCTTTCTCCGGCTGAAATCCCAGCTGAAGAGCCAGAATTTGGCCAAGCGCCAGAGCAAGAAGAGCTATAAGCTTTTAGCGTCATTCATCAAAGCCCTGCTTATGCGGGGCTTTGTCGTTTCTTGTACTCTCAATGTTCGCTACATTCTCGATATGAAAAGTAGGCGGTACCTTCTCGAGAGTTACTGAATTCGAGGGTCACTGAATCATCCTTTCACTTGTCATGGATCACTGTGCGATTATGTATCAACGTCAACCTCCGACACTGTCCAGTAAAGAAGCTGCGATGCAATTGCTTAGCCGCCGAGATCACGGCGTGTATGAGCTGCAACAGAAGTTAAGCCTCAAAGGCTATGAGGACGCCGACATTCAAGAGGCGGTGAATTTTTGCCTAGAGCACCGCTATCTCGATGACCTGCGTTATGCCAAGAGCCAGGTTCGCCAACAGGTTTACAAAGGCCATGGTGAGCGTCGAATTCGCCAAGAGCTGCAACAAAAAAGAGTGGCTGAGTCGACAGTCAATCAAGCCCTTGAGGAAGAACCTCAAGACTGGTTTGAGCTTGCCAAGCTTGCGGCAGAGAAAAAATTCAAAGGCATCAAAGCACAAGATCAAAAAGCGTACGCTAAACAAGTGCGTTTCCTACAGTATCGTGGATACAGCTTTGAACAAATCAGTTACGCCTTAAACGACCATTGTGACTCTTAATTCAACACGCTTTCATCAATCTAAGCGTGAATTAGCGTCAACGGCGGCATTTTTTCAAGAAAACTAGTCGTAGCTGACTGCATGATCTACAATACGGCAAAATTCTAACTCGACTATTTTCAGGAAGAGCTGCATGTACATGAGCACTGATGAGGTTCGTAACGCGTTCCTCAAGTTCTTTGAAAGCAAAGGACACCAAATCGTAGAAAGTTCATCGTTAGTACCGCATAACGACCCAACCCTGCTATTTACTAACGCAGGCATGAACCAATTCAAAGATTGCTTCTTGGGCGCAGAAAAACGTGCCTACACGCGAGCAACTACGGCTCAGCGTTGTGTACGTGCGGGTGGTAAACACAATGACCTAGAGAACGTCGGCTTCACGGCTCGTCACCACACATTCTTCGAAATGCTCGGTAACTTCAGTTTTGGTGATTACTTCAAAGAAGATGCCATTGCGTTCGCTTGGGAGTTTCTGACCGAAACATTGCAATTGCCAAAAGATCGTCTGTTAGTCACTGTCTACGAGACCGATGACGAAGCATTTGAAATCTGGAACAAAAAAGTAGGTGTTCCCGCCGATCGTATCGTACGCATTGGTGACAAAGAGGGCGGTAAGCAATACGAGTCAGACAACTTCTGGACCATGGGTGATACGGGTCCATGCGGCCCTTGTACAGAAATCTTCTACGATCACGGTGAGCACATTTGGGGTGGCCGTCCGGGTACGCCTGAAGAAGATGGCGACCGTTTCATCGAGATCTGGAACAACGTATTCATGCAGTTCAACCGTCATGCTGACGGTACGATGGAGCCACTACCTAAGCCAGCTGTTGATACGGGCATGGGTATTGAGCGTATTTCTGCCATCATGCAGGGCGTTCATTCAAACTACGAAATCGATGTATTTCAAAAGCTCATCAAAGCGGCGGCAGAAGTGGTCGGTTGCGAAGACCTTTCAAACCAATCGCTACGCGTGATTGCTGACCACATTCGCTCTTGTTCATTCCTAATCGCAGATAGCGTGATGCCTTCAAACGAAGGCCGTGGTTACGTTTTGCGTCGTATTATTCGTCGTGCTGTGCGTCACGGTAATAAACTAGGTGCCAAAGGCGTCTTCTTCTACAAGCTTGTCGGTGTTTTGGCTGAAGTGATGGGCAGCGCCGCTGACGAACTTAAGAAGCAACAAGCGGTTGTTGAGAAAGTACTTCGCATTGAGGAAGAAAACTTTGGCCGTACACTCGAGCGTGGCATGGTTATCCTCAATGAAGCGCTGGATGCACTTGAAGGTAAAGAGCTTGATGGCGAGACCGTATTTAAGCTTTATGACACATACGGCTTCCCGGCTGACTTAACTAACGACGTGGCTCGTGAGCGTGATTTCACCATCGACGAAGCGGGTTTCGAAAAAGCGATGGAAGAGCAGCGTCAGCGTGCACGTGAAGCCGGCCAATTCGATACGGATTACAACGCAACCATTAAAACGGAAGCGGAAACCGAATTTTGCGGTTACACCGGCACTCAAGGTAAGAGTCATGTGGCTGAAATCTTCGTTGAAGGTGAAGTGGCAGAATCTCTATCGGCAGGTGACAAAGCGATCATCATCCTGGGTGAAACGCCTTTCTATGCAGAATCTGGTGGTCAATGTGGCGATGCGGGTGTTCTGAAAACAGAATCAGGCCTATTCAAAGTCGAAGATACTCAGAAGTTGGGTAATGCGATTGCGCACCACGGCGTTTTGGCTGAAGGTGTACTGGCAAAAGGCGAACAAGTTGAAGCGCTGGTTGACGCTGAGCGTCGTGCGGCTATCTCTCTCAACCACTCAGCCACGCACTTACTTCACGCAGCGCTGCGCCAAGTCCTTGGTGAGCACGTCACGCAAAAAGGTTCACTGGTTAAACCTGAGAACCTTCGTTTTGACTTCTCTCACTTAGAAGCGGTAACCGCGGCTGAACTGAAAGAGGTGGAGCGCTTAGTTAATGCTCAGGTTCGTCGCAACCATACGATTGAAACTAACATTATGGACATCGAGTCGGCGAAGAAGAAAGGGGCAATGGCTCTGTTCGGCGAAAAATACGATGATGAAGTGCGTGTACTATCGATGGGTGACTTTTCGACCGAATTGTGTGGTGGTATCCACGCGGCTAATACGGGTGATATTGGTCTATTTAAGATCACGTCAGAAGGTGGTATTGCAGCGGGTATCCGTCGTATTGAAGCGGTAACAGGTGAAGCAGCGTTAGATGCGATTGAAGCTCAAGCGGCGAAGTACGAAGAGAAGCTGGCGGAATCTGCGCAAAAAGCCAAATCTTTGGAAAAAGAGATCCAGAAGCTCAAAGATAAGATGGCTGCAGCAGAGAGTGCCAACATCATGGGTAAAGTACAGGATATTGCCGGTACTAAAGTCCTGATTGCAGCACTAGAAGGTGCGGACAACAAAAATCTTCGCGTTATGGTAGACGATGTCAAAAATCAGATGGGCAGCGGCATCATCATGCTGGCGAACATCAACGATGACAAAGTCGGCCTTATCGCAGGCGTGACCAAAGATCTCATCGGCAAAGTAAAAGCGGGTGAGTTGGTCAACATGGTCGCGCAACAAGTCGGTGGTAAAGGCGGTGGTCGCCCTGATATGGCTCAAGCTGGTGGTACGGATGTGTCGGCACTACCGAAAGCGCTTGAATCCGTTCAAGGGTGGCTGAAAGAGCGCCTCTAAAATCGCGAGAGTAATTATCACGCTCAATCATTAGTTTGATTGGGCGTAATTTATTTTTGTAAGCCAAGTGGTTTAATTGGGCCTGATGAATCAAGCCTATAAGCCGCTTGGTTTTTGTTTTAACTACTGCAAACAATATTCAACGCATTGAATGCAGTCCTAATGAGACATAGTCTTGGGAAGGTGAAGACTGGTGAAAAAGCCCCTTATCGTGCAAAAGTTTGGCGGAACCTCAGTGGGTTCTATTGAGAGAATTCATACGGTAGCCAAACACATCATTAATGCGAAAAATGATGGTAATCAAGTGGTTGTCGTGGTGTCTGCGATGTCTGGTGAAACCAATCGATTGATGGATTTGGCGAAGCAGGTAGACAGCGTACCGACGGCGAGAGAACTTGATGTTTTGCTCTCTGCTGGTGAACAAGTATCGATGGCTTTATTGGCGATGACGCTCAATAAACTTGGCTATCCGGCCCGTTCACTTACCGGAGCACAAGCAGGCATTGTGACGGATAATGTCCACAATGATGCGACGATTAAACAGATTGATACCCAACTTATCGATGAACTGCTGGCGGAAGACCATATTGTGGTCGTGGCTGGTTTTCAGGGGATCAATGAAAAAGGGGACATCACCACACTGGGACGCGGCGGTTCGGACACCAGCGCAGTGACTCTAGCGGGCGCTTTGCAAGCCGATGAGTGCCAAATCTTTACCGATGTGGATGGCATATATACCTGTGACCCTCGTGTTGTGGCCAACGCGAAAAAGCTAGAAGTGATCGACTTCCCATCCATGGAAGAGATGGCACGTAAAGGGGCGAAGGTATTGCACTTGCCCTCTGTACAGTACGCATGGCAACACAATGTACCTCTGCGCGTGTTGTCGACCTTTGATACTAACCCTGGCAGCTTAGTCAAAGGGGAAGAGTGCCAAGATGCGGTTTGTGGTATTGCGCTGCAGCGAGATATGCGTCTGATCAGCATTGAAAAAGAGTCACTTGAGAGCCTGAAGAAACAGTGTTTAATGTTAGGTATTCATCTCTGGAATGTGATCGAGCATGCAGAATGGGTCGACGTGGTGTTAAAAGAGGACGCATACTCTAAACTGGAACTGGTTTTCAAAGACAAAATCCGCAATAGTGGGTCTGTTAGCTTACTCACCGCAGTAGGTTTGCATGTCGAAGGATTGGTAGAACAGTCGTGTGCGTTATTGTCAGAAGTTGCCATTGACGTGATTCATGTATCGATTAACCCGCAATCGTTGACTTTGGTGGTGGAACCTGAGTCTGTTGATAAAGCGGCTAATGTACTGCATGAGCATTACATCACTTCTGCAAAGGCGATCGACTGCTTAGAAAAACATGCCTTTTGGGGTTGATTAGTCACAACAATAGAGTTTACGTAAATAACCCTTTTGTTGGATAATAACCCAGTAGCAAGATAAATCAGAGATTACTCAAGGAGCACAGAATGCTAATTTTAACTCGCCGAGTGGGCGAAACTCTAATGATCGGTGACGAAGTAACAGTAACCGTACTGGGTGTAAAAGGTAACCAGGTACGTATCGGCGTCAATGCTCCGAAAGAAGTATCCGTTCACCGCGAAGAAATCTACATGCGAATTCAAGCGGAAAAAGGCAACGGTAACGTTGCACCAGGTAACTACTAACCTGTGAAAAGGCTGACGATTGTCAGCCTTTTTTGTATCGCCAATTGTGACAAAGTGAATGAAAAGAGCGAATTAACATCGCTTTGATTAAATACCCAACGGTTGAAGTATAAAATGACGTTTTTGCCAAGAAAGTGTTTGACATATTTTTGGTAAATCGTAATATGTGCCTCCGCAAGACGGTGAGGTGGCCGAGAGGCTGAAGGCGCTCCCCTGCTAAGGGAGTATACGGTTTGTAGCCGTATCGAGGGTTCGAATCCCTCCCTCACCGCCATTCTTGCACTGCTCGTTAGAGCATTCGTTTAAAGCGTTCTTTGGAAGAACAGCGGAAAACATTGCGCGCTCGTAGCTCAGCTGGATAGAGTACCTGGCTACGAACCAGGCGGTCGAAGGTTCGAATCCTTCCGAGCGCGCCATATTTCCTTACCAGGGAATAAAACGGTGAGGTGGCCGAGAGGCTGAAGGCGCTCCCCTGCTAAGGGAGTATACGGTTTGTAGCCGTATCGAGGGTTCGAATCCCTCCCTCACCGCCATTAATTGGCCTATGGTCAATTTTTTTGTTTTAGACGAAAATTTGTGTGATATACTTCACAACCTTCTCGTAATGAGAATATTGCGCGCTCGTAGCTCAGCTGGATAGAGTACCTGGCTACGAACCAGGCGGTCGAAGGTTCGAATCCTTCCGAGCGCGCCACTATTACGTTTGATTGATGATGGCAATAGACCAAAATCAGTAAAACCGACGCGTCCTTAGCTCAGCTGGATAGAGTACCTGGCTACGAACCAGGCGGTCGGAGGTTCGAATCCTCCAGGACGCGCCACTCTTTAGGGCATAGCCCGACCACTATTGGTGTCCCAATAGTCACAAATTTCTCGTAATGAGAAGATTGCGCGCTCGTAGCTCAGCTGGATAGAGTACCTGGCTACGAACCAGGCGGTCGAAGGTTCGAATCCTTCCGAGCGCGCCACTATAACGTTTGATTGATGATGGCGAATAGGCCAAAGTCAGTGAAACCGACGCGTCCTTAGCTCAGCTGGATAGAGTACCTGGCTACGAACCAGGCGGTCGGAGGTTCGAATCCTCCAGGACGCGCCACTCTTTAGGGCAATAGCCCGACCACTATTGGTGTCCCAATAGTCACAAATTTTTCGTAATGAGAAGATTGCGCGCTCGTAGCTCAGCTGGATAGAGTACCTGGCTACGAACCAGGCGGTCGAAGGTTCGAATCCTTCCGAGCGCGCCATATTATAAGCCCCGCTAGCGATAGCGGGGTTTTTTAACATCTTCGTAATATTATTCCAACCTTCCATTTACAACTTGATGTTTTTTATGAAGTTTTTCGTGAAACATTAAGTCTATCCCAGTAATTGCTCCAAATTTGCAATAACGTCATAAAATCAGCAGTTATTTGTGCTCGGATACGGTGAAATTGCAGATTTATGTGATTTGTAAGACGTGTTCGTCCTTAGAAATGTGCATTATCCTCAAGAGTGCAGGAATCAAAATTGACAAAGTTTAGCCAATCGAGATAATCCTAAACCTCTTGTCGGGATTAAACGGTTTATCCTGAACAATGATGGGCCAGCTTTGCGCTGGTTTTATTAGGCCATCAGGACTTTTTATTCGACCCTTAGGATAATGACGTCCACATTGAGGCCTATCTCCTTGTCAGGATGACAAAGAAAGGATGCAAAAATGGAAAATGTTGGAAGCCTGCTAGTAGACGCGGCCGCCCTGATGTTAACAGGGATGACGGTTGTGTTTCTGTTCCTCACTATTCTTGTCTATCTCGTTCGGCTGATGTCGAAACTGGTCCCCGAAGAGGTGCCAGAGCCGATCGCCACCCCACTTAAAAATAATAAAGTTCAACCCAGCTCTTCTACGGTGAGCCCGACTGTTGTAGCGGCGATCTCCGCTGCGGTGCATCAATATCGCACCAAGACGGCAAATTAGTATTGGACTGGATTAAAAGGAGTTAATGAGCATGTCTAAACCACTAGCGTTAACCGACGTGGTACTTCGTGACGCCCATCAATCGCTGTTTGCGACCCGTATGCGCCTTGAAGATATGTTACCTATCGCAGCTGAGCTCGATAAAGTCGGATATTGGTCTTTAGAAACATGGGGCGGTGCCACCTTTGATGCCTGTATCCGTTTCTTAGGAGAGGATCCTTGGGAGCGTCTTCGCGCATTGAAACAAGCGATGCCAAACACGCCGATGCAGATGTTACTGCGTGGACAAAATTTATTGGGCTATCGCCACTACGCGGATGATGTGGTGGAGAAATTCGTCGAGCGTGCCCATGCCAATGGTATGGATGTGTTCCGTATTTTCGACGCCATGAACGATGTGAGAAACTTCGAGAAAGCGGTCAAAGCGACCGTCGATGTGGGTGCGCACGCTCAAGGTACGCTCTCTTACACCACCAGTCCTGTGCACAACGCCGATACTTGGGTGGATCTGGCCAAGCGCTTAGAAGACTTGGGCTGTCATTCTCTCTGTATTAAAGATATGTCTGGCTTGCTTAAGCCTTACGAAGCCGAAGAGCTGATCACGCGTATTAAAGCCTCAACGGACATTCCATTGGCTCTCCATTGTCACGCGACGACTGGCCTATCTACGGCCACGGCAGTGAAAGCGGTAGAGGCGGGCGTGGATATTCTCGATACGGCGATCTCCTCGATGAGCTGTACCTATGGCCATACGCCAACAGAAACTGTGGTGGCAATGCTAGAAGGGACAGAGCGCGACACAAACCTCAAGTTGGATCAGCTTGAACCTATTGCGGCGTATTTCCGCGAGGTTCGTAAGAAGTACGCGAAATTTGAAGGTCAGTTGAAAGGCGTCGATTCTCGTATCTTGATTGCTCAAGTACCTGGCGGCATGTTGACCAACATGGAGAGCCAGCTTAAAGAGCAGGGCGCCGCGGATCGTCTTGATGAAGTGCTGGAAGAGATCCCACGTGTTCGTCAAGATCTTGGCTACATTCCTCTCGTCACCCCAACCTCACAGATCGTTGGTACCCAAGCGGTGATCAACGTGCTTACTGGCGAGCGTTACAAGAGCATTACCAAAGAAACCGCAGGCATACTCAAAGGCGAGTATGGCGCAGCGCCCGCAGAGCTTAATGCAGAACTTCAAGCGAAAGTGCTGGATGGCGCGGAAGCGATCACTTGCCGCCCTGCGGATCTTTTGGTTGATGAGATGGACACCCTCACTGACGATCTGCTGACAAAAGCGAAGGCGGAAGGTATCGCGTTGGCGCAAGACACCGTTGATGACGTGTTGACGTACGCACTCTTCCCACAAGTGGGGCTGAAGTTCCTTAAAAACCGTCTTAATCCAGATGCGTTTGAGCCTGCGCCGGGTAAAGAAGAGCCTGTCGTTGCAGCCCCTAGCGTTGCCGCACAAGGCGGAATTGAAACCTACAGCGTTAAGGTCGATGGCCAAGTGTACGATGTTGAGGTGGGCCCTCAAGGTCAGCTCAGCTCCGTCACACCAGCGAAATCGGTGTCGTCGGCTCCTGCACCTGCGGCAGAAAGCAATGCCGAAACAGTACCCGCACCACTGGCGGGTAACATTTTCAAAGTAAATGTACAAAGCGGCGCTGAAGTGGCAGAAGGTGATGTCCTACTCATCTTAGAAGCCATGAAGATGGAAACTGAAGTCCGCGCGGCGCGTGCTGGCATCGTCCAAGATCTGCATGTCAAAGAAGGTGATGCCGTGACGGTAGGCGCCCCGTTATTAAGCTTGGCGTAAGGGAGTAACATGGAAGGTTTAATGACTCTGTGGTCAGAGACAGGGATCGCTCACTTCGAATTTGGCCAGATTTGCATGATCTTGGTCGGCTGTGTGCTGCTGTTTTTGGCTATCCGCAAAGGTTTTGAGCCATTGCTGCTGCTGCCGATCGGCTTTGGTGCGATCTTAGCGAATATTCCGAATGCGGGTTTTACCGAAGAGGGCGGTTTGCTCTATTACGTCTACTACGTGGGGATCGAATCGGGTATTTTCCCGCTGTTGATCTTTATGGGTGTGGGCGCGATGACGGACTTCGGTGCTTTGATCGCGAACCCTAAAACCTTGTGGCTAGGTGCTGCGGCGCAGTTTGGTATCTTCGCCACCTTGTTTGGTGCGATCTTGCTTAACTATGTGCCGGGTATGGAATTTAGTATGCCTGATGCGGCCTCGATCGCCATTATTGGTGGTGCAGATGGCCCAACGGCGATTTTCCTTGCCAGCAAATTGTCGCCCGATCTGCTCGGCGCGATTGCCGTGGCAGCCTACAGCTACATGGCGTTAGTGCCGATCATTCAGCCACCGATTATGAAAGCGCTGACTACGCCTGAGGAGCGCAAGATCCAAATGGCGCAACTGCGTCATGTGGGTAAAGCAGAGAAGATCCTGTTCCCATTGGCGGTCTTGTTGATGACGATCCTCTTTCTGCCAGCGGCGACGCCGTTGGTGGGTATGTTCTGTCTAGGTAACTTGATGCGTGAAGCTGGTGTGGTGGAGCGTTTATCGAAAACGGCGCAAAATGAATTGATCAATATAGTGACCATTTTCCTTGGGCTGGGTGTCGGCTCCAAGCTTCAAGCACAAGAGTTTCTTAACATCGAAACACTGGGGATCTTAGCGCTGGGTGCGGTTGCCTTCAGTATCGGTACCGCAGGCGGTGTCTTGATGGCGAAGCTACTCAATAAGCTGTCAAAAGAGGACATCAACCCATTGATTGGTGCTGCTGGTGTATCGGCGGTACCTATGGCTGCGCGCGTGGTGAATAAAGTCGGCTTGCAAGCAAACCCACAAAACTTCTTGCTGATGCATGCGATGGGCCCGAACGTGGCCGGAGTGCTCGGTTCGGCCGTGGCCGCCGGTATATTGCTGGCACTGGTTCAGTAGGTCGAGCGAGTGACGCAAGGCGAAATTGCGACAGTTCGGTTAACTTCTCACTAAGAATTGGTATATATTCAAAGGGATGCTTTCGCATCCCTTTTTTTATCGATAGGGAAAGTACACATGGAAAACAAACAAATCGTAATCACGAAATTTGGCGAACCGGATGTCTTAGCGATTCAATCTTCAGCGGTGCCTCATCCTCAAGCCGGCGAAGTGTTGGTTAAAGTGGCATTCGCTGGGGTTAACCCTATCGACGTAAAAACCCGTGCAGGGCTCGGTTGGGCTGCCGCGCAAAACAAAGACAACCTCCCTTGGGTGCCCGGCTACGATATCGCGGGAGAGATAGTAGCAGCGGGCGATGACGCGCAGCGTTTTGCTGTTGGCGATAAAGTGGCGGGATTTATTGGCTTTCCTTTGCAAGGTGGAGGCTACAGCCAGTATGTCGCCGTACCAGAGACGCTACTGACCTTAGTGCCTGATGCCATCACGTTGGAGGCGGCTGCCGCTCTGCCTTTGGCTGGGCAAACCGCTGTTCAGGCGCTGGATAAAGCCGGCGTCAAAGAAGGGCAACGCGTGCTTATTCTTGCGGGGGCTGGCGGGGTGGGGCACATCGCTGTCCAAGTGGCGCTCGCGGCGAAAGCGGAAGTGTTTACCACCTGTTCGGAAGCCAATTTGGATTACCTGGCGACATTGGGCGCACATGCGGTCAACTATCAGTTTGCCCCGGTCTCTGAGCGCGTTGAAGACGTAGATGTCTTGATTGACCTAGTGGGCGGTGACGCCGCATTAGATGCGCTAAAATGCCTAAAAGATGGCGCGACCGTCGTGACGGTCCCGACCATCAGTGCTGAGATGATTTGCGAAAAAGCCAAGATGCTGGGTTTTGAGGCGACCGGGATGCTGGTCGACCCAAATCCTGAACAGTTAGATGCCCTCGTCTATATGGTCAGCGTTGGCTTACTTAAAACGGAAATCCAGCACGTCTACCCAATGGATAATGTCGCTGATGCACATCGACAAATCGAGACGGGCAGAACGCGCGGGAAAGTCTTGCTTGATATGCAATGTTAGACGCGTTTAATCACGCATTTCAGTCGGTCGCATTGTGGTTTTCTGATTCGGCTCTGTGGGTACTCTTCATCACAGGGTTTCTCAGTGCGACTTTGCTGCCGGGTGGCTCCGAGACGGGGCTCGTTGCCACCCTCAGTCTCAATCAATTCTCCACTATGATGGTGATCGTCGTTGCCAGCCTAGGTAACACCTTGGGCGGGCTCACCAATTATTGGCTCGGGCTCTGGTTACCAAATCGAACTCAAGATGAAAAACACGGTCATAAAGCCGTAGCTTGGCTGCAAAAGTACGGCTATTGGTCATTGCTGCTCAGTTGGCTGCCGATTATTGGCGATCCTCTCTGTTTAGCCGCTGGATGGTTGAGAATGCGGTTTTGGCCATGTTGCTGGCTTATTTTGCTGGGTAAGGCATTACGTTACAGCGCGTTAGCTGCGCTTTATTTTGGACTTTTCTAGGAGATGTCATGAGAAAACTCTGGCTTGGTGCCCTTTCTCTCCTTGCTTTGTATGGCTGCGCGAGCAGCACGATTCCTTCAGTATCGCTGTTTTCTTCTCTCCCTCCGGGCGTTTCTCTGATCGAAGAGGTAAAGCCTCAGCCTGGCGTTGCGATGATCCCTTATGCCAAATATCGCCTCGACAACGGGTTGACGGTCATCCTCTCTCCGGATGATTCAGATCCTCTTGTCCATGTGGACGTCACTTACCATGTAGGCTCTGCGCGGGAAGAAGTCGGTAAATCCGGCTTTGCCCACTTTTTTGAACACATGATGTTCCAAGGCAGCGAACATGTTGGCGATCAGCAACACTTTAAAATTATCACTGAAGCGGGCGGTACGTTAAACGGTACGACCAACCGTGACCGAACCAACTACTTTGAAACTGTCCCTTCAAATCAGCTAGAAAAAATGTTGTGGCTTGAGTCCGATCGTATGGGATTTTTGCTTGATGCGGTCTCACAACGTAAGTTTGAAGTCCAACGTGATACGGTGAAAAACGAGCGAGCGCAGAATTTCGATAATCGCCCGTATGGCTTGATGTGGGAAAAGATGGCGGAAGCCATGTACCCAGAAGGCCATCCCTATTCGTGGCAAACGATCGGTTATGTCGAGGATTTAGACCGTGTGGATGTCAACGATCTTAAAGCTTTCTTTTTACGCTGGTATGGACCGAATAATGCTGTGCTGACGATCGGTGGCGATATCGACGTGGATCAAACGCTTGAATGGGTTCACCAGTATTTTGCTTCAATTCCGGCAGGACCAGAGGTAGAGAAAGCGCCGAAACAGCCGGCTCAGCTCAATGAAGATCGCTATGTCACGCTAGAGGATCGCATTTCTCAACCTATGGTGTTGGTGGGATGGCCAACCACTTACAACGGCGAGCAAAATCAGGCCTCGCTTAATGCATTGGCGAATATTTTGGGCAGTGGCGCCAATAGCTTGCTCTATCAAAACTTGGTCAAAACAGAGATGGCTGTGGATGCGGGCGCCTTCCAAGATTGCGCTGAACTTGCCTGTAGCTTCTACGTTTATGCCATGGGACCATCCGGTGACAAAGGGCAGTTGACGCCGCTCTACCAAGCGCTGATGGACACCCTTGAGGAGTTCGAGCAAACAGGGGCCACTCAAGCGCGCCTTGACCAGATTACCGGTATGGCGGAAGCTGACGCCGTCTTTGCCTTGCAAAGTGTGCGCGGTAAAGTCTCGCAGTTGGCATCCAATCAAACCTTCTTTGGTCAACCAGATAGAATGCAGACTCAGCTAGAGCAGATCCGTAACGTGACGCCAGAGTCCGTGCAAGCTGCGTATCAGCGTTTTATCAAAGACCAACACAAAGTGACATTAAGTGTAATTCCGCGTGGGAAAGCGGAGCTTGCAGCCGCGCCGGCGACGTTTGTCACCCCTAAACGCCAGTTGCCGGAATACCAAAAAGTGGATGAGAGCCAGCTGGCGTATCGACGTGCAGAGGATGATTTTGACCGCTCGGTGATGCCAGAGGTCGCCAAGGGTGTCGAAGCAACGATGCCTGAGCTGTACCGCGTCTATTTTGATAATGGCGCTGAGCTGATTGGTACCGTGAGCTCAGAAACGCCGACGGTTCAGCTGGAGATAAGTTTCCCGGCTGGGGAGCGTTATGTCCCGCAAGGTAAAGAGGGGCTGGCTAACTTAACGGCGTCGTTACTCGAAGAGGGCACCACTGAGTCGAGTGTGGAAGAGCTGCAAGCCAAACTGGATGCGTTGGGCAGTACGCTTTCGGTGAGAGCGGGCAATTACACCACCTCGCTGTCGATCTCCACCTTGGAGAAAAACCTCACGCCAACGTTAGCGATTGTCGAAGAAGTGCTGTTCAAGCCCGCTTTTGATGCTGACGACTTCGAGCGGATTAAAAAGCAGACATTAGAAGGGCTGGTGTATCAACATCAGAAACCGACTTGGCTGGCGTCACAAGCCACGCGACAAGTTCTGTTTTCTGGTAGTGTCTATGAACGTTCGAGCGACGGCACCCAAGCCTCGGTCGAGGCGATTAGCCTAGACGATGTGAAGGCGTTTTATCAGCAGCACTACACGCCGCAAGGTGCACAAGTAGTGGTTGTGGGGGACATCATCCGCAGGCAGATCGTCAAACAGCTCGCGTTTTTGAAAGAGTGGCAAGGCGAGGCGGCGCCATTGCTACGACCTCAGTCGGTTGAGCCCCTTGCCCAGCAAAAGCTCTACCTAGTGGATAAGCCGGGAGCGCCACAAGCGATTATTCGTATGGTGCGACAAGGCTTACCATTTGACGCAACCGGAGAGGTTTATCTTACGCAACTGGCCAACTTTAACTTGGCTGGCAATTTCAATAGCCGTCTGAATCAAAACCTAAGGGAAGACAAAGGCTATACCTATGGTGCCAGTGGCTATTTGGCCTCCAACCGCGAAGTGGGGGCCTTGGTCTTTTCCGCTCAAGTTAGAGCAGATGCCACACAGCCTGCACTGGTGGAGATGAGTAACGAGCTTGAACAGTTTGCCCTGCAGGGAATGAGCGATGAGGAGATGAAATTTTTGCGTCTTGCCGTCGGTCAACAAGATGCACTCAACTACGAAACTCCGGCGCAAAAAGCGCAACTGCTAGGCAGTATATTGGCGTTCGGATTGGATGAAGACTATTTACAGCAACGAAATCAGATTGTGGCAACGGTCAGCAAGGAGACGTTAAACGCACTCGCGGCGAAGTGGTTTGATCCCAGCCAGTATCAAATCATCGTGGTGGGCGATGCGAAATCGTTAAAACCCCAGCTAGAAAGTTTACAGATTCCGATAGAAGAGCTTGAAATCATCCGTTAGAGTACACATAACTGAGAACGTAGAAACGATTAAACATAAGTGAACTTCATTTTGACAGATTTTGCTGCGCGATTAGAGCGAGTCGCTCGTAACCCAGAAGTATTCCAACACTTTAGCCGTGGCGTCGAGCGAGAGACTTTGCGCTATCAAGACGGGCGTTTGGCGACCACTCCGCACCCTCAAGGGTTAGGATCGGCGTTGACCAACCAATGGATCACGACGGATTTCTCTGAATCGCTGCTCGAGTTCATCACTCCGGTGTCGCACGACATCGATCAGTTGATGGCGCAGCTTGAAGACATCCACCATTTCACCCAAACCAAACTGGGGGAAGAGAAACTGTGGCCACTGTCGATGCCTTGCTACGTAGAGCATGAAGAGTTGATCAACCTTGCTCAATATGGCGACTCGAACTCGGGCAAGATGAAAACGCTGTATCGCCAAGGGTTGAAGCGTCGCTACGGCAGTTTGATGCAAATTATCTCTGGTGTGCATTTTAACTTCTCTTTCCCAGACAGTTTCTGGGATGCCCTCTATGGAGAGCAAGATGAGAATGCGCGTCAAGAGAGCAAATCTGAGGCGTACTTCGGCTTAATTCGCAATTACTACCGCTTTGGGTGGCTGATTCCTTATTTCTTTGGCGCTTCACCGGCGCTCTGCTCTTCGTTTATTCGTGGCCGAGAGACAAAACTGCCGTTTGAAAACATTGGTGAAACCCTCTATCTGCCGAACGCTACCTCACTGCGCTTGAGTGATTTGGGTTACACCAATAGCGCGCAAAGCGTCCTCAAGATCGGATTCAATAGCATTGATGAGTATTTAGCAGGGCTTAATGAAGCGATTCGCACGCCTTCAGACAAGTTTGCCAAGATAGGCGTGAAAGTGGATGGTGAGTACCGTCAACTCAATAGCAACGTTTTACAGATTGAAAATGAGCTTTATGCGCCTATCCGTCCGAAACGAGTGACCAAAAGCGGTGAGAAACCGTCTGAAGCGTTGCGCCGAGGCGGAGTTGAGTACATTGAGGTGCGCTCACTGGACGTGAACCCATACAGTTCGGTGGGTATTACCGAAGATCAGGTTCGCTTCCTCGACCTCTTCTTAGCATGGGCTGCATTAAGTGACTCTGAGCCGATGGATTTTTGTGAGCAAGCGTGCTGGCGAGAGAACTGGAACAAAGTGATTGTCGAAGGTCGCAAGCCGGGTCTTGAGTTGCAGATTGGCTGCAAAGGTGAAGTCTTAACGTTGCAAACCTGGGCTAAGCGTGTATTTTCTGAATTGACGGCGATCGCCAAAGTCATGGATGAGGCAGCCGGTGGTCAGGCGTACCAAGATGTGGCGAAGACACTGCTTGAGTGGATTGATAACCCAGAGCTGACCATTTCAGGGCAACTACTGGCAGACACCAAACGCCTAGGCGGTTTAGGGAGTGTGGGCCGAGAGTTTGGTCGTCAGTACAAAGCGCGCCATCAAGCTCATCAATACCGTACCTACAGTGAGTCTCTGATGGAACAAGAAGTCGCGCGCTCAGTGGAGGCACAAGCTGACATTGAAGCGAAAGACAGCCTGTCATTTGATGCGTTTTTAGAAGACTACTTCGCGTACTTAAAAACGCCGCAGCAGGCGTAATCCGTGCCACAATAGGCTCGCTCATTCATCGTCGATTTGCTAGGCTTTGACTATCTGCCTAGCTGTTATCGCCGGGCGAAAAAAAGAATAGAACAGCTCCCAAGAGCTTGGAACCAATGGAGACGGACCATGCCGTTACTAGATAGCTTTACCGTAGATCACACTCGTATGAATGCCCCAGCCGTTCGCGTGGCAAAAACGATGACCACGCCGAAAGGGGATACTATCACAGTGTTTGATTTGCGTTTTACCGCCCCAAACAAAGACATCTTGTCAGAAAAAGGCATCCACACCCTTGAGCATCTATACGCTGGTTTCATGCGTAACCACCTTAACGGTGAGAGCGTGGAAATCATCGATATTTCACCGATGGGTTGTCGTACAGGCTTCTACATGAGCCTAATTGGCACACCGACCGAGTCTCAAGTTGCTGACGCATGGCTCGCGGCAATGCAAGATGTGCTGAAAGTGGAAAGCCAGAACAAGATTCCAGAGCTCAACGAATACCAATGCGGTACGGCAGCGATGCATTCACTGGATGAAGCCAAAGCGATTGCAACAGCGATTATTGACGCGGGCATTTCGGTCAATAAGAACAATGAGTTGGCGCTACCAGATTCGATGCTGAAAGAGCTCAGTGTTGACTAAGCACCGAATAGACCAGCTGATTTAGGCTGGGACAGAAACCAAAAAAGGAAAGCACATCGCTTTCCTTTTTTATTACCTATCAGATTGTTATTGCGCTTTGGGCAATACCACGACGCGCGTTTTAGCCCATATATCGTGAAAGCCACGCTTTTTGGGATCGATAGGCACACTAAGATTGGCCAGGCCGAAACCGGATGTGCCAATGCGAATCAGCGCTTGCGTCACCGTGATTCGACCACCTTGCTCATTTTGCAGTTGCAGTTTCCAGGCACGCATGCCCAATGTTTGGCCCGCTTTTGTCCAAAAGTAGACAAAGAAGTAGACCCACACCGCCGCGAGATAGAAGGTGTAGAGAGGGCTCCATACCGGATGCTGCGTAAGGAAATCACTGACGTCTTGGTATTGGCCAACATGAAATACGCCGAGCGCCATTAGCGCATGTAAAATGGCGATAACGATACCGGCCGCCATCATTTCGATGGCAATGATGATCAATCCATCATAAAAAAGTGCCCCTAAGCGGCGAAAAAGTCCCGCTGGTGGCAAGGTGCTATTGCTAGACATAAAACGACTTACCCTTAAAAAACTGGCGCCAGAATATAGTGTCAAACTGGTGATGAAAAGAGAGCTTGCGCACAGCTTACGACTTTGTGGCGAATTTATCAGCAAACAATAAGCAAATCAGCTTTTTGCACTTGCGCGATGGCAAAGCTTACGTATAATGCCAGACATCAACAGGGAGTCATCCCCAAGATGCCGGTGTGGTGAAATTGGTATACACGACGGATTCAAAATCCGTTGCCTTCGGGCGTGGCGGTTCAAGTCCGCCCACCGGTACCATATTAGAAAGGTCGCTTTTATAGCGGCCTTTCGTCGTTTTAGGTGTTTGAAAATGTTCTACTTTTCAGGTGCTTACCTCAAAACTCCTTTTCTGTTGTCATCTCTTTTTTCGCTCCAATAGGCTCTCTTTATCCGCCTTAAAATTTCTCCCATGGTCCATATATGGTTCATCGCATGACGATTCTGTGCGCAAGGGAATCCTAGCAAATCCAACAAACGCAAACTTCTGTAAACTCGCAAGCCAGTATTAGCAAGGGCTCTGAGCTTGAAGAACCATGGTACGACCATGGTGACTTTACGGTGCTATGCGGTTTGGCTTTGCCTTTATGGAACAACTGATCGTTTTGATGGATAGTCGAAAAGTCGGCTTGAGATAGGTGGTTTTGCTGTGTGTGTTGGAAGCGCGTTGGGGATATTGACATAAGATATTCACGCACAGGTAGTAATGATAAGAATAAATGGGGGCAGGGTAACCGCCCCCATATATGATTAAGGCTTACTGCTCGCAATTATCCCCTGTCTTAGCTACCCAAGTTGCTCCGTTGTCATAAGAGCACTGTTCAGCGTAAGTACCGTTTGTGTATATGAGAGTACGAGACCAATGACCTGCATTGTTGTGAGAGGTTGTGCGTTGTGATAATTCTGATGTTGGTTCGTATTCCGCAAGAATACGCCCCCAAAGGTAAGCACCGTAGTCATTAGTGTCATTAAAGTCAGTACTAATGAAGTTGACGGCATCGAACTCGCTTGCATCTATAGTCGCTGGGTCAACCATGACAAGGTGACCAAGGCCCGTTTCCGTCGTGCTGGCAAAGAAGTGCTGTGAACCTGCGTTACTATTCGGGGTTTGCACACGTGTGGTTAATTGTTGTTTTACAGTATCTTTAAGCGTTGACCAGTCTTCGTTTATACAGTTATTTGCTTCTTTTGCGGTTGAGCTAAACACATTCAGGACACCGTATGCGGTATCAGTTGTTTGCTCAATCCACTCCATCGCAGAGCAGTCATTTGCATTTAGATTGTCATTAAACGAGATGGTCCATTCGTAGGTGATATCGTCCAAATTAATACGATAGCCTGAATTGTATTCAACAGTCTTTAATACTGTATTTAGATTGTCAGTCACGGCTTCAGTTGTAGTTGACCAGCCTTCAGCCTCACCTAAATTTAGATATGTTTGTTTGTACCACCCATCAGCGAAATGAGTTCGTTCATCCCAGTCACTCTTAAAGTACTCCACCCATGCAGCAACGGCATTAGGGTTATTAGCTTCAATAGCCACGGTATCTGCGTATGAGGCTTTCATGGATGGGACTAGTGCAGCAGCTTTAGCGTGAAGGTTGGTATCACCTGTTTTGATATAGTCACCATAAAGCTCATCAACGGTTACGTTATAGCGTTGTGCAACACGGAACTCCTGTTCTTCTAAACGGTCTTTGATGCGTTCACGCGTATCAAAACTTGCTTTTACATTGTCACATGTCAGTTTTTCACCATCAGCATGCAGCTCTTTCTGAATAGTCCCCCAAACAACAGTAGTTAGAGGAGTAGTGTTCTTGATTTCCTGATCGGATGCTATCGCAAATGCTGGTGGGTAAGTCATTTGGTAAGCTTCTGTGACTTCACCGTAGTCAGAGTCGATAGCGCCTACAGGAACATCGACAACTAACGGTACGTATTCAGAGCATTCTGCATAAGATCCTGTTGTCAGTAGTTCCCATGAACCATCTTCACCCGTAACGACGCTAGGCTCACCAGCGTTTAATTTGCCATTATAGTTGACGTCTAAAAATACTGTTGCACCAGTTAAGTACCCGTCGATAGCTGTACCTTTTAGGGTTTTTGAGCTAGGTGATGAACCACTCGAAGAACCTCCACCACCGCCGCAAGCTGCGAGACCAATAGAAACCGATGTTACAAGAAGGATTTTATTTATATTTTTCATTTTGATTTTTATTTCAATGATTTAGATAGCCAATGGCGAAGGGTAATATATGAGGCTTATTTCATTCTGTGATCTTTGTTGAGTAATCGCTTTTAATTTGACTACTCAGCATTGCCAAATGGCTTTAATCGATAGGATTCCGCACTGTTACTACTAACCATTAGTGTGTGAATATCGCTGCTCTAAGCTCGTTCGGTGACGACTAGAGTACCTTCTGGTGGTAATTGTACGGGATTAGTGTCTCGGCTCTCGGTGTGCTCTGAACTATATGCTTGCGGTTGAGTTTCTATGCGAGAGATAGGGACTCGCTTCGCTTCAGGTGTCTGTGATTTGGTGATTGTGCGAATGTTGCGAAATGAACTGAGAGCTAGGTTTTCGATAGGGTATTGATATTAAATATATAATAACCAGTACAACAGCTTGCCGTAGGCTGCTGTTGTACTGGTTATTATTAATACTATGTTAGTGGCTCTGGTGGCGAAATCTGTAGGTAATACAGTGGAAGTTTCCCTTTTAAGCTATGACATTTTCCACTCATTCGTCCAAAATCACTGAATATCACTAAGAATCACTGAACAATCACCGTCCCATCATCGTCGCTACTAAACCACCTCTCATACAATGTCATCGTTCATTCAACAAAGGAGATAGAACGATGAGCAACAAACAGAACAACCATAAAGCAAATCAAGCTAACAGCAACAAAGGTACATCTGGACATAACACCACGTACCAAAAGGCTCAAGATAATCGAGCAAATCAACTAAACCCAAACAACTCACGTTATCAAGGAAAGAAATAATTATGATGGATCCTTCAGATATGTCACAAGACGAGCTAGACCTGTGGTCTGATATTAATAACCCTAATAATGATTCTGATATGGATGACTGGGCGGATGCTCACAATCCAAATAATGATGACTACTTAGGGGATGACTAAGTCTAAAGCCGATGGTTTAATGCCATCGGCTTTCTATTAAATAAAAGTTGGTTAGCATGACAAAAAGTGACGGTAAAAAATACAAATATACAAGGCAGTTGTTGAAAATTGCTAAGCAAGAAGGTGATTACACGAATAAAGAGATTGAGAAGAAGGCCGGTTTGAGTGGATCTTCTAGTTCTTTGGCATCTCGATGGCTAAATGGTCATGCTTTAGCTACTGAGCGACAAATGCGCTATTTCATAAACAATTATGGTCACCTACTTAAGCAGAAAATGGAGCATTTGTTCTATAGACACGCACCTGATGGAGATGACTTATCAACTAAATTTATAAAGCTAACCGGAGATATCATATTCAAACACCATGTCCGATTAGAGCCGTCTTATGAGTATAAAAAGGGCATCAATATCTTGAGAGTTGTGGTACTTGAAAGTAATAGCTTTTATAAACTTGTGGTTCAGTACCGCGCTGGTTTAGTTCAGTGGAGAAAAGTCCAAAATGGATATTCACCAATAATAGAAACCAATTCAAAGGGGCTGGTATCCTCAGATAATGAAGAGTCAAACTGGTATCTTTGGGAAGTTATAGACTGCAACAATACCGATGAGTTAATTCAAGAGTTTGAAGTATTGTTAGGTCATCTTTTGGTTCAATCTAACATCGTTGACTGGGCGAGGAACAGTGGTCGTTTAGATCAAGATACGCCTTCCCATTTTTTTAATCACAAGCATATTTCACCGATGAGATTTTCTTTTTATCAAAAGTTAATGAAACTTGGCTTGCAGAGCGAGTTACTACCGTTTTAAGATTAAACCGAAAACCCAATAGCCTATGAGGGGCTCAATCCTCAAAACAGAGCTGGATACCAGTTCAACAACAAATACCTTTCTTAATGAGCACCACCTTAACTTTAAAGTTGAGGTCGTGTATAGGTATTCGGATAACCTTGTAATCTGTCACTGACTAGGTGAAAACGCCGAGGCAAGTAGCTGAAACGGTTCAAGGTTTCTTAGGGATAGGGGTGGGTAAAGCCGAACCATATAGCTTCATGTTGTATCGTTCGGCTTTTATTTTATCCGTAACAAAAAACGGTTCAAGCATACATTAAATGAAATGAATATCTATTTAATGGAGGTTTGAATGAGCAAATCACAACGACTCACCACCACTTTCCTCAACAACCTTAAACCCAACCCTAGAACCGCAAAATCCACCGATTACGAAGTCAATTTATCCGCTATGAAAGACAGTGGTTTACCTACTGGCGTGCGTTGCTTGGTGGGTAAATCTGGCGGGAAACGCTTCTTACTGAGGTATATTAGTCCTCAGGTCCCGGGTAAAAAATCTGCGATTGGTCTTGGCCGTCACCCTGAGACAGATCTTGTAACCTTGAGAAAGATTGCTAAGGAATATCGCCAGAAGATCCTTGAAGGTATTGATCCAAAGCTTGAGCGTGACAATCAGACTACCGAGAAGACGATGACTCTAGAACGGTTCTTTGATGAAGTCTATTTGCCTCTCGCTAAACAGAAGCGTAGTTGGAAGGATGATGTTGCTCGGTTTCGTTTGGCAAAGTCGATACATCACATATCAATTCATGACCTAACCGCCGCAGATATCATCAAAGTCCAAATGGAGATGCAAAACGCCGTTACGATTAAGGGTAAACCATATGCTCCTGCTTCGATAAACCGTGTTCTAGCCTTGCTCAAAACGATCAATCGTCAGGCATACAAGTTGATGGACGCGCCGCTCATTGCTGACAAGGTGAGCTTGTTGAAAGAAGATAACGTGCGAACTGGGTACTTGTCCGAATCACAGCTAAAGGAGTTTATAGGTCACGCACTGAACCATGAAGACAAAAGTATTGGCGCGTACCTAGCCTTGCTGTTTTTGACTGGCGCGAGGGATAAGGAACTGCGTTTGCGCTTGAAATCCGATGTGAATTGGGAGGATAAAACACTCACTATCCCCCATACGAAAAACGGTAGTAGTCACGTTTTATTCCTAAGTGATTACATGCTTGAAATTTTGAGTTCGGTGCCTCATGTGGCAAATAATCCGTATCTCTTTCCCGGACGCAAAAAGGGTAAACCAGTAGGGCAACCTAGACATGCCTTCAAGGCTATCAAAGCCAAGATGGGATTGCCCGACATACCCGGAGATAAAGCGAATCTAACCCTGCATTCAGCTCGTCATACAGTTGGGAGTTTGTTAGCTAGCCAAGGAGTCTCGTTACACGACATAGCCAAGCAGTTGAATCACGCTGACCTGTCATCAACAAGACGCTACTCAAAATTGACTGTAGGGCGTCGGAGAGAGATTGGCTCTCGTTTGTCGGATATGGTGACTGCGAAGCCAGAGATACGTTGGGAATGAAGAAGTTAGGTTTAACCAGTTAATTTAGAAATGACATTAGAAAAGCCCCTGTTTAGCGATGAGCTAAACAGGGGCTTTTTCATTATTAAACGGAGATTAGAAATGAAAACAGTAAACAAGTTTGAAGACATTCAATCACTGCCAATGCCGGATGGTGTGAAAGCAAAACTGCTAGAGCACCTGATAGAGCCATTCGGTGATGAAGAAAATACGAAAACGTTTTGGGATGAAGTCGGTACGACCTTGTACTTGATTGAGGAGTCCGATACCGACGAAACCTTGAGTGAAGAATCTGAGGAAGACCAGCATTTTCTAAGATTTCTTAGTAACTTTAGCGAGTGGGTGCTAATTCTTAACTCTCCTGACTGTCCTTGGCTATTAGCGGTCGCCATAGTGACCATGGAGGGCTCAGGTGTGTACTGCTGCGCTCCATTGAACAGTCCAACGTTCCCTGTCGTCAAGTTAGCTGACCAAGCTGAATCTTAAAACCAAATTAAACCTGAACAATTCCATCTTAAAGGAGGTGTCCTATGGCACGTAAATCAAACCAACAACAAGAAACGGTTCAACCTGAAATCGTAGAGGGCAATGAACAAGTAACAGTCTTGGAAGAACTGCCAGTAGACCATTTCACTCATATCGTGCGCGAGGGCAAAGCGAAAAAGTTAAGTCCGAAAACAGAGAACCATGTGTTCTATGAAATCGCCATTCATGATGAAGAAAACGAGCTCTATATTCGTATGTCTGGAAATCAGGGTGGTGGTCTACACAGCAAGGAATGGATCCCGCTTAAAGATATCACCGCTGTTCTGGATGTGCAGGGTGACAAGCCGTTCAAGAGCTCTGTGATGAAGTGTGTGTTTTCTGGACAGTCAGCGAACAACGCGGGTTTTATGGCTGCTTGTTGCAGGGGGCTTGGTCTTATCATCCAGTCGGAGAAATCAGTCTTCCTCCACGTTCTAGCGGCAGGCTACGTAACGATTCGAGACGAAATCCTATCTCTAGTGAACTCTGAAGCCAAAGCTGAATAACCCAAAAACCACATCAATCCTTACCCACTAAGCCAACACTGGCTTTCATATCGAGCACTTAACAAGAGTGCACCCCTAACAAACTAAACGAGATTTTATTATGAACTTAACTTTTGACGTTGAGCGATTGCTGCTGCCTGTCAGTGTCGATCTTCAAGATGCTTTAAACCGAGTGATCAGCGAATCAGGCAAATGGACACCCATGATCCAATCGGTGGTGATCAACTTCCGAGATTCATCCTACAGTTCGGAAAACGGTGGTTGGCACCCAGTTGAAATCAGGCTTGTACGTCTCTACGACCAGTGGATTTTTGATTACATCACCGACTTTGCGTATTGCGGTGGTCCTTATCCTGAACTGGTTAAAGAAGTGGATTTTAACTTCTCATCTGGAACAGCCAGTTTTTCCTATGTTCCGGAGCTGCCGATAACAAGTAGTGAGGTAATGGAGTTCTACTCGATGTGGGAATCCAACTTTCTCAGCTACGTCGAAATGGGCGTGTTCGATGAGATAAAAGTTACGGTGGATTAGTCCATCGGTAACAAACCAAGTAGAAAGCACCATGTATGTACCATAAAATAGTCGACTCACTTCCTAGTGAAACTAAGGCTTCCCATTGCTCCATGTTAATCATGGCGTGATGGGAAGCCTTTTTCATTGGGGCAAGTTTTAGCAACGTTTACCCAATCCGTTACCTTCGGGATTCAGAGGGGATGAAGTTGCTGGATTGCAATGAACGGTGGAAACACCAAGGAAAGGAGTCTTAATTTTAACGAGTTTGCTTGGTTTACACTGGTGTTTTGTTATTAAAAGCTCCCATTGCTATGTCGAAGCAATGGGAGCTGATGTTTAGGTTTAGCTATGGCGCGTAACGGATAGGGGTATTGAGAACGAATTTCCATGAGATTTTCCATAGTCATCTGTTCTAATTACAGCGCCAAGAGCGCACCTTAATCTTATGTTTACAGGTCGGTGTGAAAACTTGGTCATTTTCAACGTTGCCATTTGGGATAACCTAGTTTGATGTTCTTAGGTCGTGCTTGTAGTGGTCTAATGATCCCGGACATCACTTTAGGTGGTAAACTTGCCACCGTAACAAGAGGTGTTTAATGACTAGAAAGCGTCGCTCATTTACTGCTGAGTTTAAATTAGAGGCCGCGTGCCTAGTGCTGGATCAAGGCTATTCGGTTGCTGAAGCCAGTCGATCTTTGGATGTTGGGGAGACAGTACTCCGCCGCTGGGTCAGTCAACTTCAGGCCGAGCGTGATGGTAAAACTCCCAGCAGCAAGGCTTTGACGCCTGAGCAGCAGAAGATTCAAGAGCTTGAGGCCCGCATCAACCGGCTAGAACGAGAAAAAGCGATTCTAAAAAAGGCAACAGCTCTCTTGATGGCGGACGAGTTCGAACGTACGCACTGATAGACCAGTTAAGAGAGCAAGAGTCCACTGAACTGGTCTGCTCCGCTTTTGGTATTTCCACGTCCTGTTTCTATGAGTACAAGGCCCGAAAACGTAGTGTCGATCCTGAGCGACTAAAACTCCGAAGTGAGCTTCGTCGCCTATTCAAGGCGAGTCGTGGTTCTGCAGGGAGTCGTTCGCTAAAGTCAATGATGCAGGAGCTGGGATATCAGGTTGGTCGTTTCAAAGTGCGTAGCCTGATGAAAGAGGCAGGGTTGTTGTCTAAGCAACCTGGCTCTCATTCTTATAAATCAGCGCAGATGGAACGACCGGATATCCCGAATCGACTAGAAAGGGAGTTCGACGTTGTCAAACCTAATAAAGTCTGGTGCGGGGATATCACATATATCTGGGCTGGCAGTCGTTGGCACTACTTGGCTGCTGTTATCGACCTTCATACCCGGCGAGTCATAGGTTGGGCGATGTCAGAAAAGCCTGATGCAGACTTGGTTGTGAAAGCCCTAGATATGGCTTACCAGCAACGAGGATGCCCTCGTGGAGTCATGTTTCACTCAGACCAAGGCAGCCAATATGCGAGCCGGAAGTTCAGACAACGGCTATGGCGTTATCAGATAACACAGAGCATGAGTCGCCGTGGCAACTGTTGGGATAATGCGCCAATGGAGCGCTTGTTCCGTAGCTTAAAGACAGAATGGAGCCCATCAACAGGCTACATGACAGCTTGTGAAGCGAGGCGAGACGTGGGTCTGTTTTTGATGGATTACTACAACTGGCAGCGCCCGCACCAGCACAATGATGGGCTGCCGCCCGCTAAAGCCGAGAATCGGCCTAACAAAGTGTCCGGATTTAGTTGACCACTACAAACTCTGGTGTAGCAAATGTGTTTGGTGGTAAAACTGTTCTTCCGTCTGAAGACCTACTGCTTATTCTGGGTGCAAGAGGCAATCTAATCGTTGCTGAAACTGGTGAAGAGGCTGATGCATTGTTTAAACAGGTATCGAAGAAGATGAAGCCTGAGAAAAACAAATGTTTCATGCTAGAAAGCGGTGGCTGGATCCATGCGGATACGGTCGGCGGTGCTTTCATCTCTCCAAAGTCGGGTGCATTGTTGATGACGGTGGTAAACAGCGACAATTTGCTTGCTATGTTTACGCCTGAAGAATTCAGTGACCTCGAAGGTTTGCGTGACGCGATTACTGAAGCCTTGCTGACGTACAGCGAGGGTAATGATCTGCCTAAGATTGCTTGGTCAGACTTTAAATAATCATCATTGTAAACCTTGCAAAAAGACGCCTTAGAGCGTCTTTTTGCGTTTCTGGAGAGTAGTTATATGAACGAAAATTTTGATTGGCTAGAGCAGGCTTCTGACTTAAGCATGGACAACCTAGCAACATCCGGTTGGACTGAGGAAGAAGCGGTAAGTGCTTGGGGTGAAGCTCAACCGAGTGAGCCTGCTTCTTTTGATGGCGTAAAGCGCAAAGCTAAACCACTAGTGGGTCGTAAGCCCAAAAAGAAGAAGCAAACTAAGCGAAAGCGACGAGAGGCAACACCGTTCTTTGAACGCCCCGTGATAGCTATGGATACTGAGTATGTAGAGTCTGAATGCGGAACCTACAACCGTATCTTGAGTTACCAATTCGCGGTTCTATTCAAGGGCAAGTTATCAACGATTATCTTGTTTCCTGAATCGACCAAAAAATCGGGACGGCTAGCACTGGACAAATGCTTGGTTCAGGCTATCGAAAAAGCGATGGAAGATGAAGTACTTGATAAGTGGCCGACTGACATCATTTTGTGTGCTCATTGGCTATCGGCTGATTTGTTTAACTTCAGCCAAGCTTTTGACCAACTCAAGACACATGTCAAAGGCTTACGTAAGACGGTGGCGAGTCTTGATGACGTATACGGACTGGAACTTGATAAAGTCATGTCTCGACGTATCGATAAAGAGCCTCTCAATGTTCACGACAAATCCCGCAACCGACACACCTTGTATATCACGTTCTACGACACCATGCTACTTTCGCCCAATGGATCGTCACTAGCCTCTGTCGGAGAGCTATTGAAGATTCCAAAGGTAGAAATTCCAGAGCCGTACTCTATCTCTCGAATGGATGAGTTTCTGGAAGCAGAGCCGGAGAAATTCGCTGAGTATGCAATTACTGATTCAATTATCAGTGCTCGTCATTTCGAGCGGGTTTCTTCCTTCTGTCAAAATACACTCGGTCTAAATTCGGTTCCGTTCACCATTGGTGGCCTTGCCGTTAAAGCCTTTGTGAATAGCTTGGATGATAAGCGCGGTTATCGTGGTTTGTTTGGTTTTGAGAAGGTGACTAAAGAAGTGTGGCCGTCTGACCGAACCAAGCCCCTAACGATAACTCGTGATGTGCCTGTAACAGCTCGTATGACGTTAGAGCATTTTTCGACCATGGCCTACCATGGAGGACGCAACGAGTCATTTATCGCTGGTCCTACTCCTATTGATACTTGGCGAGATTATGACGTTCCAAGCTGCTATTCGGCGATTACGCTAGGTCTGCGCGAGTTAGATTACGATCAGATGTACATGACTCGAGATCTGAAAGAGCTGTTTGGAGACAAATGTGCTTTGGCTTGGGTTGAGTTTAAGTTCCCTGAACATACTCGCTTCCCAAGCTTAGCCGTTCGATCTGAGTATGGGTTGATCTTCCCGCTATCAGGTGAAACGCACTGCACTGGTCATGAACTTGAAGTGGCGTATAACCAAGGTGCTGAAATCACCATCAAGCAAGCGTTTGTCGTGCCTTGGAAGAATGACGTTCGCATTTTTGAACCGTTTATGAAATGGGGTAGAGAACGCCGTAAGTCATTCGTTAAAAATAGCTTTGACGAGAAATTGACTAAGGAAATGTTGAATAGTTGCTATGGAAAGCTAGCTCAATCGTTACGCCCTAAGAGGTCGTTCGATATCCAAGCTGGTTACTCCACGCAACTACCACCATCGACTTTGACCAACCCATTTTTCGCCGCTTACACGACTGGCTTAGCTAGAGCCTTGTTGGGGGAAATGCTTCATAGCATCCCCGATGACAAGGTTGTTGTTTCAGTGACGACAGATGGCTTCCTGACTAACGCTGAACTGGATGAGATAGACCTAAGTGGCTCTATTTGTCAGCGGTTCCGAGAGCTCTACCATCGTATAGACCAAACTGGTGGTGAAGTATTGGAACTCAAGCATCAAGCGTCCCAGCTGATCGGTGCTAAAACTCGTGCTCAGTACACGGTTATCGGAAGTGAAGGTTTTGAGCCGATACTTGCGAAAGGTAGCGTTAAGGTTGATCCGATGGTCACTGACCAAAGTGCTTATATGGTGAACAAGTATCTTACCCGTAAGCCCGGCGATAAAGTTGATGGTAGCTACCTGACACCGAACCGAATGCGCTTCTTAGAGCATAAGGATTTGATGCTAGAGAAGCGGTCTATCTACCAGAACATGGAGTTCGATCAGAAGCGACAGCTCCTAAATCCGGTAATGGTTGACGTGAAAGGACGGAAGCATATTGCGCTTGAAAGCAAGCCACACAAGTCGGTGGATGAGATGCTGTTTACAAGATTGCGCTTTGATCACTGGCGGAAGGCGCATTGTCTTAAAACGTCTGAGGATTGGTATGACTGGCAAGACCGCTTGGTAATGGCTGAAACCGCTAGTAATAAAAATTTGCGTTTAAAGGCTAATGAGGCCTCTGACAGTTTGATGGCACGCTTATTTTTGCGTTTCTACGCGCATGAAAAAAGCGGTATGAGTAAGAAACAGATCACCGCCAAAGCATTAGCTGAGTGGATGACCGATATTGGCTATCCAACCAAAGCGACCGCTGTTCGTGGTGCTAAGAACGCCAAATTGATTGAAGGCGCTGTACCGATGACTGAGCTAACCATCAGTTTAGCTCGCTTAATAGTCTCGAAGTTTCCTGACTTCGAAGTTGAAATCCTCTTCAACCCTGAATCTCGTTCCTCACTGCGAGAAGCTCTCAACGCCCGTTGAGATCGTAAATATTGACCTATCGAAAGCCCTTATCTCAAAGGGCTTTTTTACCAATCAACCATTGCACCGTTGGGGATATAAGAAACCCAACCTCACACGCAATGACATTTATTCAAATCCACAGCCGTCATTCCGGCGGCTAACTCAATAAAATTTTAAGGAGCATTATTATGGCTAATCAAAAATTTCACTTTTACGCATCGGTAAACAACGACATAGCTCGTATCGTAAAAACATGGACTGAATGTGAGAAAATTATTGCTAACCCCGGTGGTAAGAAGAAGGGGGCTTACACCTACAAACAAGCCGAAGAATACTTGCAGGAGTTGGTGTCTGAACGTGATGCTCGCCTTGCGCACAGTAAGCCTAAGAGAAATCGATACAGCAATTCTCGACCAAAAGAAGATTTAAGCTTTTTGAGTACTTTCACAGCAAGACCTACGAAAAAGACCATTACCTGTAAGCTTGGTGTTGGTGGTAAAGGGTCGACGGTTTCGGTTGTAGGTGGTGACACGCAAGTATTTGAAGTTAAGAAACCTACAGTTTCGGCAATGCGCTACCAGCTATGTATGCACACACTACACATCGCTAAAAGTTTGCTAGATCAGGAGGTGAGTTCTATCGAGATTATAGGGATGGATGCCGCGACGATAAAAACCCTCACTGAATGGGCACCTAAATGGAAGCAACAGAACTGGGTGAAACCTAATGGACAGTCACGACCGAACGCTGAACTCGTGTGCGAAATGTTGGCGTTGTATGAGCAGATTAAATCTAAGGTCAGCTTCGGCGAGGGTGTAGCTAAAAAAACACCTGTAGACGATGATGCCCCGTTTTAAGACCTATTTTGAGTAGTAACCATGCAGAGATCGTCTGGCTTGTTCCAGGCGGCCTCTGTGTGGTTTTATGCTTAACAAATTGAAAAGAGATAACAATATGAAAAATATCTATGAAATTGAGGGCGTTGAGTTCCCTTCTCGCACTGCTGCTGCGCGTCACTATGGCTTGAACCCCAAGCTGGTTAATGAGCGCGTAACCAAGTTCGGGTGGACACTAGAGCAAGCCCTTGAGCTGGAAGCGCGCCCTAAAGGTGACTACCGCAAGAAAGTTGTTATAGACGGCACTGAGTACTCAAGTATGCGCCAAGCGGCTAGAGAGCTAGGTGTGGCGCAAAGTACGCTGATGAACCGCATAAAGGTTGGCATATCTGTAGAGGAAGCGCTGTCTGCTGCACACACCGAGCGTGAGAAGTTAAAGGGTCAGTCCAAACCTATGTTCTACGGTAACAAACTTTACCCTTCTGCGCGCCATTTGTTGCTCGCCAATCCTGAACTGTTTGCAGGTGGTGATTTGGGTAAAGCCGTTACCTCGCTAAATGACAAGGCTCGTCGAGCTAAGAATCAGGGTAAGGTTTGCAATCTGTCGTTGGATCAAGTTGCTACGGAATTTGGTTTGGCGAAAATTGGGTTTGCTGATGAGTTTGATGGTTTTGTTGCTCAGTTAGTTGAGCTGGTTGGTGAAGCGGTTTTGACTGGGCTGTTCTATGCTTTGAAGTAGTAAATAAGATACTTTTTTGAAGGCCGCAGATGCGTCGGGCGTAAGGTGACTGCGGCTTTCAGTCACGTTTTTACTTATTTTCTCTAATGTAAGTATATCGTGACTGTTGGCATTGCTTTGTGTGTTGCATTGAATGTAAGTGTTTATAATTCAATGAATTAAGATTAAATCTCTAAGGTGGATTCAGTAATGACAGTTTTTAGTGAACAAGACAGCGAAATTGAGTAAAATTGGTCATTATTTTTGATACCAAAGCTAATCTATGTTGCAGAAAAGTACACTAGACGTAAGAAATAAATTTACGGAAAATGAAATAACATCTTCTCTTCACCTTATTAATGATGACGTTTTCATTAAAAACGCTATTAAAAATACATTGTTTGAAATGTATGTAAATACAAGTGATTTGGATTTGGAAACTCAATATAAATTTGCAGTTAATGCAAATGTAACGCGAGATATTGTTAGAGACTTAATTCCTAAAATTAGAACACTAGAAGATTATTTTTATGTCTCTAAAGTAGTCGAACAGGGATATTTTAAATTATTATCAAACATAGAAAGTCAGAAAGTAAAAAATAATTTATCAGTGTCTAAAGAGTTTGGAGCTTTTTATACACCAATCACTATTGCTCGTGAAATGGCAGAAGATGCTGTACTTGGGTCACAATCAAAAGTAATCATTGACCCTTGTTTAGGTACTGGAAATCTATTAGCTGCATGTATTGAATTCGCAGCAAAAAATGATATTTTGCTTACCAAGGTAATAGGTGTGGAGATTGATCCTTTCGCTGCTGAGGTGGCTGAGCTTTCTCTAAAAAGCTACTCAGAGTCCTTAGGAATAAATGTCGAAATTGAGATTATCACTGCAAACGCTTTGAAGCTTCTTTCTCAACAAATAGATCTGTTTTCTTCATCGTCATTGCCTTGTGGTACAATTTTAATCAACCCTCCATATGGGAAAATTAAATTTGAATCTGACAAATTACATAATGAAGAAACTAAGCTAAGTTTCAATGAAAATCACTCTGACAGAAAGAAGGCTAGCCTGTCAATGTTAAAAGAGCAAGTCCAAAGCGCTCTTGGGAATCTTTCGACTGGTCGTGGTGGTTTAGAATGGTCAAAAGTTTTTTTAGCTCTTTGTTTTAATAAAATTGATGAGCGTGAATCTTTAATTTATATTGGTCCTTGTGGATGGTTAAATAGTGCTTCTCAAAACGAACTAAGAAGAGAAATTATAAAATCTAGATGCTTAAATAAGGTTCACTTTATTAGTGAAACTTCGACAGGGTTTGAAACGGTCAATCAGCCGCTAGCTATTGTTAAGGTAAACAAAGAGAAAAATAAAGTTATCAATCTAAAGAGAGACTTTGAAACAGAACCGTCATTAGCATATGAAGATTTGGAAAAACTAGAACACTTTGGATATCCTATCCCTAGGGCTAGTCTAAATGAAATTAATTTATTTATAAAACTGCAAGACTTTCCGAAGATTAAAAATAACAGTGATATTGTTAACTTGCGAGGTGAGTTAGATCAAACTTTAGATAAATCAATTTTCTCCAATAAAAAATCTGAATTAAAAATTATTAGAGGTGAAAATATTGGTAGATTTAAAGAATTGCTTGTTCCAGATGAAAGGTTATTCTTTGCAAATATCTCTGAGTTTGAGAGGAAAATAAGTAATAAACCTAAAGGTAGTGCATATAAAAAGGAAAGATTGGTTTGTCGCCAATGTTCATACATGAAGCAAAAAAGGCGTTTAGTATTTTCTATTGTTCCAAGTGGGTGTTTAGTTGGTAATTCTTGCAACTATCTAACAGTTTATAATGATTTTATACATTTGTATTTAGGTATATTAAATAGTGCTCTAATTGACTGGTACTTTAGAATTATGAATGGTAACAATCATGTGGCAAACTATGAAATAGATGACTTTCCTATTATTAATATATCGAACTCTCTTGTTGAATCTATTGAGGATGAAGTCAAGCGCCTTCAAAAAATATATGATGGAGATGAAAGTCATTCAGGTACTAGCTATATTAAAGAAGAAGCCAAGCTAGACGCACTTATATTCAAAGCGTTTAATCTTTCAAAAGAAGATATTTTAACTGTTTTACAAAGTACACATGATGAAGAATATATCAAAGAAGTATTGGAGTATGTAATTAATGAGTAGTGAAAACGTAACTTGGTTTAATCATACATTACCTACACTTTCTGAATTGGATAGAGAAATGATTTCTCATGTTCCTCAAGGTGGTAACTGGCAAAGTATACCAGAAAGTGTACCCTCTAAGAGGCTTGAACAGATCAGAGAAATGACTAAGCAAAGAGGGGTAGTGCGTACAACTTATTATGGAAGACTTAGACCAGAACAGCCTTCATATACTATATCTACATACTACAATCGACCTGGTAATGGTACGCATATACATCCAGTTGAGGATAGAACACTAACATCAAGAGAAGCAGCTAGGTTGCAGTCTTTTCCTGATAGCTACAAATTTACAGGTTCAGAAGGAGCTGTAAGAATACAAATAGGTAATGCTGTACCTCCTTTACTTGCTTACGCTATTGGAAAAGAGTTGCTTAAAGTTGATGGAAATAGGACGTGTGTAGATGTCTTTTGTGGAGCTGGTGGCTTAAGCCTAGGTCTTGAATGGGCAGGCTGGAATATCATATCGGCTATTGATAATAATAATAGTGCATTAAATACATATAAAGAGAATAGAAAGAATAATCCTCTTCATGAAGTGGTTCTGGCAGATTTACAACAAGAAGTTGAACTTAGAGAAACCATTTCTAGAATTAAAGAGCAGCTAGATGGTGAGTCATTAAATCTTTTAGTTGGTGGGCCGCCGTGCCAAGGATTTTCTCATGCAGGTTTCAGAAATCACGATGATGAAAGAAACGATTTAGCAGTGAATTACTTAGAGTTTGCAAAAGAACTTAAACCTAAGGTTTTTCTTCTTGAAAATGTAGAAGGGCTACTAACAATGAAGAAAGGTAAGGTAATTAATGATCTTATAATTAGTTTGCAGGAGCTTGGCTATTCTGTTACAACCCCAGTTTGGAAACTGAACGCTGAAGAATACGGTGTGCCTCAGATGCGCAGGAGGGTTTTCTTAATCGCAACTCTTGATAGCGCGTTTAGCTTTAGTAAGCCAGAAACACTGTTTAATCCATGCTTAGGTAGAAGAAAGTCTTCTATAAAAATGAAAATTGATGAATCTTTAGCTAGTCCAATTAATATAGCAGAGGCTTTTTTAGGCCTTAGCTATAATAAAGAAAGTGGTATTCGCGGTTGCTATTCAGAGTGGGTTAGTGGAAAAAAGACCCTAGAGAACTTCTTAGAGTCTTCTGTAGTTGACTAGTCTGTCACTTAAACTAAAAGTTTAATGGTGCGTTGATACCTATTGTATCAAGGCACCGTCTTAGTAACTCAAGCTTCTGAAAGTCATCTTTCTCTTCTGGAACGTCTTCACATTCAGTAAGTTCAGCGATTATTATGTCAAGATTCTCGTCAACTTTATTGTTCGAAATGGATGATGCCCATATCTTATCTTGCTCTGAGCTCTCGAATTTTGAAAACTCAGCTAGTAAATGATTTATTAAATGTATATTGTCAGAAAAATCATTTCTCATCAGTTTACGTGAACTAGGTTCTTTAGATACGTATTCTTGTAATGAAGACAACGCAATACGGATACTTCTTACATACAGGCTTTTTCTATTGGGAGTTATCTTTTTGTCAATCGTAGCTTTTTCATAAGTTAAATTACTTCCGTCTAGACCATCAAACTTTATGACATCAAATGCGTGTTTTGGAGAGAGTAATGTGCAAATAAAACGTTGATGTCCATTTTGCCACAGTAAATGTAATATTCTAAAATAAGCATCCTGTAAAGATCTGAGTGAATTACTTAGTTGCTTACTGTCTCCATTATTTTTAACTTTGTATTTATTTGTATCCCAATGTTTTTGTATTTGGAATGAAGCCACTGATTCATGATGTTTAGTTTCATAATTAATTAAAAGATCGACATCATACTTTGTAAACCTTCTATTTTTAGCGCTGTTATGTCTTGCACAAAGAGGTTTGAAATAAGCAAGCTGTTTAAAACCACAGGAAATAGGACCAATATGGTCGGGACTAACCTTAATTTCTTTAGAGCCCTTTGGACAATCAAGGCATATGCCGTATTCTGCACTATTGTATAAGGCATCGGCGAGCATCCAGTTTCCTTGGGTCCAGTACTCGAAACTTCTTCTATCATGGTTATATGATTTCATATTGGCATCAAAACGACCAGGATCTTTATTCTTTCTGCACTCAAAATGATAATCATGAAAGCCATCTAAACGGCTGTCTGGGTTACCCATAAAACCTGGTGTTAACCAAGCTTTCTTATTGATATAGTTTGATTTTTCAAATGCTTTTTTTGTTATGCCAAAATCTTTAAAGAATGTTTTTCTTTCGGGAAATAGGTCTATAAAAATTGTATATATTTCATCACTGCTAAGGTGTTTTTTTAGCTCATGAATGGCTGAGTCTATCGGTTGCCATTTGAAGAACTCACCTTTGGGACATAACTTGGATAACTTTTTGTATAAATGTGTATTTAAATAAAAGTATCCAACATTCCAATCATCTCCGCATAGCATACAAGCACGGTAACCTGTTGGGTTAATCATCCTTGCTGCAATTGTAAACCTCTCGTTTTCACTACCTTTACCTGGTAAGTTAAGTGAATCGGCTTTTCTTTCCCACCACTCCATTCTCTGCTTATAGAATTTATAGAAGGATGTTTTTTTTCCGCTACTAACCTGCCAGTTTATTTTTCCATTAGAGATTGCATTCGGCATACCAGCGAATTGTTCACTTTCTACAATACTGTGCATGTATTTTATATAATTAGGGTGTGTTTCAAACTTCCCTCTGCCATACTTTGGTGCCATTATAGTTTACCTAGTTATAACGTTGATGTGGTCTTATATCACGGTTTTGACACAGATTTATACCCTTGCGTCAGTAGATAGTCTTGCATTTCATGCTTTATTTGATTTTTTGTGATGGATAAACAAAAGCAATAGATTTCAACGAAATATTAAAACTTGATAATGATAGGAATGTGGTGTAAGAATTATCACTAATGTGAACACACCACTCCGTGGCGAGCTATGGACAAACGCGATGGTTGAATGGGTTTCTGCTTGCTCGATTAAACGAGTAATTCTGTGCCGATAAGTTACCATGGGTTCTGGTGTGAAAATGACTTCAAGTGATTGTTTATACACGGTTCAGCCTTGCTGATTTTGTATTCAAAATGAGTTGTCTATGCTGATTCTGTGCTCAATGAATGTAAAATAGATCTAATGAAATCCCACGTCATGGTGCTTAATATCCAAAGTAATCCTCTTAAATCTAAGTGATTACAACTAGTTGAGAGGAATTCAAAATCCGTTGCCTTCGGGCGTGGCGGTTCAGGTCCGCCCACCGGTACCATATTTAAACAACAAAGCCTCGACGAAAGTCGGGGCTTTGTTGTTTCTAGCATTCGCCATATTCAAAAAAGCCCCGTGTTTAAACGAGGCTTTGTTTGAACGACGCTTAGCAGTATCACGATAGAGGGTTAAGACAGGTTTTCCACCGTTCGAGATACTTTTTCTGCGTCATCGATGATTCTGTCGATCACTTGTGAGATCTGCTCAGTTTGAGATTCACCGTGGGACGTTTTTTCGGTAACGGCTTGGATTTTGCCATCGAGCTTTTGCGTGATCTTACTGTTCTCACCAATAACGTCGGCAATCTCTGAGGTGGATTCTGAGGTCCTGGCTGCGAGATTCCGCACTTCATCGGCCACAACGGCAAAGCCGCGGCCTTGTTCTCCGGCCCTCGCCGCCTCAATTGCAGCGTTCAATGCGAGCAGGTTGGTTTGCTCGGCAATGGCGCTGATGGTTGAAACGATGGTTTCAACGCTTTTCGACTGACCATTCAAGGCGGTCACCAACTCATTCATTTCGGCGACGGAGCGGTTGATCTCTTGAGAGTTGGTCAGAAGCTGCGCAATGCTCTCTTTCCCTTCACACGCGGAGTTGACGGTTTGCTGGGCTATCTCGAATGAGGTGGTGGCGGCTTCTTTGACTCGCTCGGCTTTTTCGACACGATCGGTAATATCGCTCGCGAGTTTGATGATTTTAACCACTTTGCCTTCATGGTTGAAAATCGGGTTATAAGTCGCTTCTAACCACATACGTTGACCATGCTTATCAATCCGTTGGAACAGACCGGTTTTGATGGCACCAGTCGACAACTCTGCCCAAAAATTGGGGTTGGACTGATAAAACTCTGGCAAGCAAAACATACGATGGTGCTGACCTTTGATTTCGGCCAATGAGTAGCCCATGTGCGCGAGGAAGTTTTTATTGGCGGTAATGATGGTGCCGTCGGGTTCAAAGTCGATGACGGCTAACGATTTATCCAGGGCGTCTAACAGTGCTCGATTGCGCTCACGCTCTCGCTGAGCATCACTCACGTCAGAGGCCACTTTGGCGACATACTCTACTTTCCCATCTTGATCGCGGACCGGAAAATAGGTGGCCTCGACCCAAAATGCGAGATCTTGCTTGTTTTTGCGAATAAATCGGCCCGTTTTAGGGATGCCGCGATTGAGATCTTTCCAAAGTTGTTTGTATTCAGCTGTCTCAACGTCCTCCGGGAAACAAAGGAAGCGGTGATGTTTGCCTTGCACTTCTTCCAAGCTATAACCGGTAACAGAGAGAAACTGAGCGTTGGCAAAACGGATGTGCCCATCGGGTGTGAATTCGATATAAGGAACCGATTCTTTCACCGACTCCTTAAATTGATTAGCGCTGCTAAGTTGATTTTCTAACTGAGTAATCTTGTCATTTTTGGCGCGAGCGAAATTAAACATCCTTGTCTCCTAACCACTGTTTTTATTATGCACTGTATTGAGTTTAGTGTAGGTAACTCGATGCGTTTGTACAATGGTTATAACAGCGATGAGAGGCGTAAGCCAACCGAGCGCGAGGGGTCAATGATGATGATTTGCATAGCGCTATTGGTGCAGTAGGGGATCAGCACGGAGTAGGAGTGGCTCGTATCGAGTGTCGGTTGGCCAATTAAGGTGCCAAATTGTTGATCATCAGAGGTAACGAGTACGTCAGCGAGTGGAGGATCATCCTCATAAGTGAGCTCAAACTCGGTTCTCTCTAGCGGTGAAAACTGGCCGCTTTTTATCGTCACGTGATACCCATCGACTTGGCATTTTCCGTCATTCACTGGGCAGTCGACCAATGTGAGCCCTTGAGGCGCCGCGGCGAACTCCATTTTCGGTTCAAACTTGAACCAGGTCGGCGCGAAATAACCCGCTGCAAACAGCAGCGGGATCAAAAAGTAGCGGTAGGCCATTAAGAGAGCTGGAATCGCTGGCTTAGGCTCGCCAATTTGCTAGTGGCTTGGGTTAGCTCTGAAATCGAGGCGCTTTGCGCCTGCGATTGCTCGGCAATCACAGCACTGGCGTTATCCACTTCCGACATACTGCTTTGTAGACGGTCTAATGAGCGGTGTTGCTCATCGACTGAATCGGCGACTTGCGACATCTGGAGACTCACTTGGCTGATATTGTGCGAGATTTGTCCGGTCGATTGGATGATATTGTCCACGGCACTAGAGACTTGCGTCGATAGTTCCGTCATGTCACTGATGTTGCCCGTGGAGAGTTTGACTGCTTTCTCTAATTGACCTAGAGACACACCAATCTCCTCAACGCTTGCGCTGGTGCGATTCGCTAGCTGGCGGACTTCGTCTGCCACCACAGCGAAGCCTCTCCCGGCTTCGCCGGCTCTTGCCGCTTCGATGGAAGCGTTGAGAGCGAGCAAGTTTGTCTGCTCAGAGATGCTCGTGATCGCTTCGAGAATCTGGTGAATGCTGTTGGCGTCTTGTACGACTTGGCTGACGTTGCTGCGTGTTTGGTCAACAATATCAGTCATGCGGGATAAGCGATGTTGACATTCGGCCGATTGAGAAAGCGATGCATCACTAAGCTCCGCGGCATGCTGGGCACTTTGATGGCAAGCTTGGGTTGTTTGTGAGACATGGGAGAACGAATCACCGAGATTGCTCACCGCGCTCGCGACTTGCTTAATATTGTTACTATTGCGAGAGATCTCACGATCAATTCGTGTGGTGTTAGCCGCAAAATCCTCGGATACATGAGAAAGCTCCGCAACGGATTCGCGTTGGATTCTCGCGGTGTCTTGTAACTGTAGAATGATTTGGTTAAAGCGAGTGAAAAACTCATCCCGCTCTTGCAGTTCCACATTTAAGTTGAACGTCGAACCTTGTACAACATGATCGACGGTGCGGCTGACGTATTTCAAGCGTTGCAGGTTTTTATCCAGTACAAGACAGGCGTACATGGATACGCTAGCTTGGAAAATAGCATACAGGCAGTGCTCAATAACTAAGGTGTAGCTGCTGTTCGGTGGGAAAATGTATACCGGTACGCCAGACGACTGCATCCAAAAGAAGACAACGTGATGCAGAGCGGCGGCAACCAGTGCGTGTAATACCATCAGCCAGTTATTGTAGAGCGTCATCAACGCCAACATGATGAAGACTTCAAAATGAAGCATGATGTCGCCATAGGCTTGATGAATATGCAAAGCAACAAACCCGTACAGCACGTACGGCAGGGCATAGCGAGTGGTGGGGCGATTGAGAATGACGACTAAGGCAGACAAGACCAGAGTGGCAATCAGGTCGGGCGTCGCATACCCATAGCGAGCAAAATAGATAAACGAAAGTGCCATCATAGGCAGGCCGATAATGTACGTTTTTTGAGAGAACGACAACTCACGCTCTAGCTTAATCATACCAATCTACTCTTAGCAAAATAAACGATGTGCATGTTAGGAGTATATGTACACCACTCATGCTCAGTGGTTGTACCAACAATCCGTATTACTGTTAAAAGCCGTTTTGCTGATAAATTCTGTTTTGCTGATAAAAAATTGTAGACAAAAAAAACCAGCAGGTTGGCAGCTGCTGGCTAAGTCTTTTGGGCTTCCTTTGTTGTTATACTTCTCGTCACAAAGTTCGATCACTGCGTCCCGATAAATTTCCTCTGAGGTGAAAATTTCACGCGGTGCCAATGATGTTCGAGAAGGGGATTTATCCTTGTTTGCGAATCAAGTAGTCAAATGCGCCAAGGCTTGCTTTTGCGCCTTCTCCCATCGCAATGATGATCTGTTTGTACGGTACAGTTGTGGCATCCCCCGCCGCAAATACACCTTCTAGGCTTGTTTCACCACGGCTACCGACTTCGATTTCGCCACGATTTGACAGGGCAACCTCTGAATCTTTCAGCCATTCTGTGTTCGGTACGAGGCCGATTTGCACGAAGATACCAGACAGCTCAATCTCTTTGATCTCATCTGTGTTGCGATCTTTGTACTTCAAGCTCGTGACACGTTTCCCATCACCCATCACTTCTGTGGTTTGTGCCATGGTAATAATGTCGATGTTAGGCATCGAGTTCGCCTTGTTGATCAAGACTTGGTCGGCGCGAAGGACATCCGCAAACTCCAACACTGTCACATGCTCAACAATACCGGCAAGGTCGATAGCGGCTTCAATACCTGAGTTACCACCACCGATAACGGCAGTCTTCTTACCTTTGAACAGTGGGCCGTCACAGTGTGGGCAGTAGGCAACGCCTTTGTTGCGGTAGTCTTGCTCACCCGGAACGTTCATTTCACGCCAACGTGCACCTGGGCTTAGAATGACACTCTTACTCTTCAGAGTTGCGCCACTCTCAAGTTGGATATGAATCAGACCATCTTCTGTGTGCGCTGCGCCCATCAGCTTTTCTGCTTGCTGTTCTGTTACGACGTCCACATCGTACTCTTTTAAGTGCTCAGCAAGATCAGTCGCCAGTTTTGGACCTTCAGTACGTTTCACTGAAATGAAGTTTTCTATCGCCATGGTGTCCATAACTTGACCGCCAAAGCGTTTAGCGACAACACCAGTGCGAATCCCTTTACGCGCCGCATAAAGAGCCGCAGCACTACCACCAGGGCCACCACCGACAACTAAGACATCGTATGGGTCTTTTTCGCTCAGAGCTTTCGCGGCTTTCTCGCTTGCGCCATCATCCACTTTGTTAAGAATTTCAGTCAGAGACATGCGGCCTTGACCGAATAGCTCGCCGTTAACGAAGACACTCGGTACGGCCATGATGTCACGTTGTTTCACTTCATCTTGGAAGAGTGCGCCATCGATCATGGTCGCGTTCACTTTCGGGTTGATCGCCGCCATCATGTTGAACGCTTGAACCACGTCTGGGCAGTTTTGACACGAGAGTGAAATAAAAATTTCGACATCAAGATCTTTGTCTAATGCGGCGATTTGCTCAATCACCTCAGGCTCAAGCTTGATTGGGTGACCGCCAGAGTGCAGCAGCGCCAAAACGAGAGACGTGAATTCATGTCCCATTGGCAAGCCGGCAAAGCGCAATGACGTACCTTTGGCCGGGTTGGTCACAGCCATCACAGGTTTGCGTGCGCTGGCATTATCATCTCGTTCAACACTGATCAGATCGCTCATCTCAGCGATTTGATTGGCCAAGGCGAGGATGTCATTGGCGGCTTTGCTTTCATCTAGGCTAACCACTAGACGAACCTCTTCTTTTACATTGGCGAGATATTGTTTGAGTTGTTGTTGAATCGCTTGGTCTAGCATGGTGGTACTTACCTTAAATAAACAAAAGAGTGGTTACTCTGGATAAAAACAGGTTGGGAAGAGAGCAAACCGGGTAGAAGGTCGTCCGGTATCAGACCCAGAATGCTCTCTTAATTAGGTTCCTAATAGGGGAGGAACAACAATCTCAGTGAGATTAGATTTTGCCAACTAGGTCTAGAGATGGTGCCAGTGTTTCTTCACCTTCTTTCCATTTCGCTGGGCAAACTTCGCCTGGGTGAGCAGCGACGTACTGAGCGGCTTTTACTTTGCGAAGTAGGTCTTCTGCGTCACGGCCGATACCTTCAGCAGTGATTTCCATCGCTTGAATCGTACCTTCTGGGTCGATCAGGAATGTTGCGCGGTCTGCAAGACCTTGACCTTCACGCATAACACCGAAGTTGTTGGTGATGTTGCCAGTTTGGTCGCCAAGCATGTAGTAGTTGATTTTGCCAATAGTGTCTGAGCTATCGTGCCATGCTTTATGAGTAAAGTGTGTATCAGTAGAGACTGAGTAAACTTCTACGCCGCGCTTTTGAAGCTCTTCGTAGTGGTCTGCTAGGTCACCAAGTTCAGTTGGACATACGAAGGTGAAGTCTGCTGGGTAGAAGAAGAATACCGCCCATTTACCCAGAACGTCTTGCTCTGTGACTTCAACAAATTCACCTTGTTTGAATGCGGTCGCTTTGAATGGTTTGATCTTAGTGTTAATCATATCTTTACTTTCCTCAGAATGTTTTGGGTGAGCAGTTCTTGCTTTCGGAAAGTATATTCTCATCCCCCATAGACTAAATAAAATTGCTTGTAGCTATCTTATTGATAGGGGAATCCTATTAAAAATGAACAAGGCCTCGTCTAACGCAGTGTGGTTCGAGTCGGCGCTTTGTGCGCAAGATAAGAGCGGTGGAATTTTTCTTCGCTTTATCCGCGAGTTAGTGAATTGTCAGCTATCTTTTAAAGAAAACAACAGGAAGTCAGACAATGTATCAAATCACACCGTATCTTTTTTTCGCTGGAAGATGTGCCGAGGCGCTCCATTTTTATCGTGACAGTTTTGAGGCAGATGTCACATCAGTGCAATATTTCAAAGATTCACCACAGGTCATTGAGGGGGCGGAGCCTCATTGGATCATGCACGCAGAAATTGACATCATGGGCAATAAATTGATGCTCTCTGATGGTGTGGTGGCGAAAGAGCTGAGCGGAAACACCATCGCCTTATCCATTGTGCTTGACGATCTCGACTTACAAGCGAGGCTGTTCGATAAGCTCGCGACGCAAGGTCGCGTGATGATGCCTTTGGCCGACACATTTTGGGGAGCACGCTTTGGTAAAGTGGAAGATCAGTTTGGCATCCGTTGGATGCTGCACTGCAATCTAGTCTAATCTGCTGAGGTGTCATGTCGCGTCAGTAATCCGTTGCTCACGTCTATTGATGAGTTGGTCAGGTAGGGTGGCTTTTTGTGATGAAATCGCCACCTAATTCATCTAAGATTATTGGGTTATCAAAATGATTCAGTTGTATAAACGTCGTGGCTAGCATCAAAATTACCGTTGATCGTCTCCAACCCGGATTGCACATTCGACTGCCGCTCAAATGGAATGAGCACCCTTTCTTATTGAATAGCTTCAAGATAAAAGACGAAGAGCAAGTGCGACTCATTCGTCACTTGGGAATTAAGCACGTCTATATCAATCCAGCGCAAAGTGATGTTGAACCACTGCCACCGCAGAAAGCGCAACCCGAAGAAGAGGCCGACAATGACCACTCCGGCGTTGATAGTGAGGCAGAAAAACTCTGGCAGCAGAAACAAGAGCAAATAGAAAAGCTCAATGCCTATCGACGCCGAGTGATCCAGTGTGAAAAAGAGTTCGAACGATCGTTGTCAAAGATGCGAGCGGTGATGAATAAAATTCGCAGCCGACCAGAACAAGCCATTGATGAGGCATCGGAGTTAGTCAGCGATGTGGTCGACAAATTGCTTAGCGATGACAACGTGACGTTGCACCTGATGAACGGTAAGAGTGAATTTGAGGACATCTATTTTCACTCCCTCAATGTTGCGGTTATCGCGATGATGATTGCCAAGGCTAAAAAGCTCAATGCAGACAAGATAAAAGAAGTGGCGTTTGCTGCGCTATTCCATGATATGGGAAAAGTTAAAATCCCAACGGCAATAGTCCGCAAAAAGACGGCCTTGACGGAGCCAGAGAAAAACTACCTCAAACTGCACACCAAGTATGGTTTTGACTTGGCCGATAAAATAGAGAGCTTTCCGGAAAATGCTAAAACGGTCATTACTCAACATCATGAACTGAATGATGGTTCTGGATACCCTCAAGGGTTAAAAGAAGAAGAGATAGATATGATGACGCAAATAGTGTCGGTGGCGAATGCGTATGACAATCTCTGTCACTGCAATATAGAAGCAGAACAAAAGATCCCTTATGTTGCGCTGTCTCACCTTTATAAAAACTGCAAGCATCTCTATAGCAACGAAAACCTCGGCATTTTAATCAAGTTTATGGGCGTCTACCCACCCGGTACCGTTGTCCAACTGTCCAACAACATGGTTGGTTTGGTCATTTCAGTCAACGCGCGCAATATTCTCTACCCGAATGTGCTGATGTACGACCCTTCTGTGCCAAGGACTCAAGCCCCGATTCTCGATTTAGCGGAGAAAGAACTGAAAATAGTGAATGCAATTTTGCCTGCTAAGCTGCCAGATAAAGTAAAAGAGTACTTAAACCCACGCTCACGCATTTCATACTTCTTTGATTCAGACAGTTAGAGGTTGAGTTATCCACAGGCATTTGTGTATATGCTTAGGATAGTGTGCGCGTAAACTAGGTATAAAATAGCGCCTGCTCGAAAAGTAGTCGGTCAGGCGTTTTTTGATAAAAAAAAGGCTTTTTTCGCTTGCGCTATTTCTGTTGCTCCCTATAATGCGCTTCCACTGACACGGCAGACGCCACAAGGCTTCAGCAGTGTTAAGAGAGGTAAAAGTTTCTTGAGAAAATAAATTTGAAAAGTGTTTGACTCTTCAAATTAACTCGCTAGAATGCACCTCCGCTTTGAGAGGAAGTTTCTTGAAAAGCACAGCTCTTTAACAATATAAACCTATCAATCTGTGTGGGCACTCGTTAATGATAATCCAATTAGAAATTTCTCTTAATAAAGAGCGGTTTCAAATTAGGTTTCAATGATACGAAGTGACCATTGAGTCTTCGGACTCAGCACAGTCAATTCAAACATTACTTTATGTAATGTTCAGTATTCATTGAGCCGAACAAAATCTTAAATTGAAGAGTTTGATCATGGCTCAGATTGAACGCTGGCGGCAGGCCTAACACATGCAAGTCGAGCGGAAACGACTTAACTGAACCTTCGGGGAACGTTAAGGGCGTCGAGCGGCGGACGGGTGAGTAATGCCTGGGAAATTGCCCTGATGTGGGGGATAACCATTGGAAACGATGGCTAATACCGCATAATAGCTTCGGCTCAAAGAGGGGGACCTTCGGGCCTCTCGCGTCAGGATATGCCCAGGTGGGATTAGCTAGTTGGTGAGGTAAGGGCTCACCAAGGCGACGATCCCTAGCTGGTCTGAGAGGATGATCAGCCACACTGGAACTGAGACACGGTCCAGACTCCTACGGGAGGCAGCAGTGGGGAATATTGCACAATGGGCGCAAGCCTGATGCAGCCATGCCGCGTGTATGAAGAAGGCCTTCGGGTTGTAAAGTACTTTCAGCAGTGAGGAAGGCAGGTACGTTAATAGCGTGCTTGTTTGACGTTAGCTGCAGAAGAAGCACCGGCTAACTCCGTGCCAGCAGCCGCGGTAATACGGAGGGTGCGAGCGTTAATCGGAATTACTGGGCGTAAAGCGCATGCAGGTGGTTTGTTAAGTCAGATGTGAAAGCCCGGGGCTCAACCTCGGAATTGCATTTGAAACTGGCAGACTAGAGTACTGTAGAGGGGGGTAGAATTTCAGGTGTAGCGGTGAAATGCGTAGAGATCTGAAGGAATACCAGTGGCGAAGGCGGCCCCCTGGACAGATACTGACACTCAGATGCGAAAGCGTGGGGAGCAAACAGGATTAGATACCCTGGTAGTCCACGCCGTAAACGATGTCTACTTGGAGGTTGTGGCCTTGAGCCGTGGCTTTCGGAGCTAACGCGTTAAGTAGACCGCCTGGGGAGTACGGTCGCAAGATTAAAACTCAAATGAATTGACGGGGGCCCGCACAAGCGGTGGAGCATGTGGTTTAATTCGATGCAACGCGAAGAACCTTACCTACTCTTGACATCTACAGAACTTAGCAGAGATGCTTTGGTGCCTTCGGGAACTGTAAGACAGGTGCTGCATGGCTGTCGTCAGCTCGTGTTGTGAAATGTTGGGTTAAGTCCCGCAACGAGCGCAACCCTTATCCTTGTTTGCCAGCACTTCGGGTGGGAACTCCAGGGAGACTGCCGGTGATAAACCGGAGGAAGGTGGGGACGACGTCAAGTCATCATGGCCCTTACGAGTAGGGCTACACACGTGCTACAATGGCGCATACAGAGGGCGGCGAACTTGCGAGAGTAAGCGAATCCCAAAAAGTGCGTCGTAGTCCGGATTGGAGTCTGCAACTCGACTCCATGAAGTCGGAATCGCTAGTAATCGTGGATCAGAATGCCACGGTGAATACGTTCCCGGGCCTTGTACACACCGCCCGTCACACCATGGGAGTGGGCTGCAAAAGAAGTGGGTAGTTTAACCTTTCGGGGAGGACGCTCACCACTTTGTGGTTCATGACTGGGGTGAAGTCGTAACAAGGTAGCGCTAGGGGAACCTGGCGCTGGATCACCTCCTTATACGATGATTATCGTTATGAGTGTCCACACAGATTGATATGGTTTAATTAGAGCATTCAGTGGGTCTGTAGCTCAGGTGGTTAGAGCGTTCGCCTGATAAGCGAGAGGTCGGTGGTTCGAGTCCACTCAGACCCACCAATTTATCTTTATGCTGTCGTTAGATTGCTCGTTGTGTACTGGTGTACACGGCCTCACTAATCTGCCTTGCCTAAAGAGAAATTATCCCGGTCATAAGACTGTTAATGGATTTATCCATCGATGGGGCTATAGCTCAGCTGGGAGAGCGCCTGCCTTGCACGCAGGAGGTCAGCAGTTCGATCCTGCTTAGCTCCACCATCTTTAAGCGCACTTCTTTTGATAAGAAAGACGATAGTGCTTTTAAAAATGGTTACTTCTTTGAAGTAATTTGCTCTTTAACAATTTGGAAAGCTGACAAAACAACAATTTATTGTTGTTTGTAAAGTTCTCAAAGTATTCATATACTATGAATACACAAAAACACATTCAAGTGTTCTTGGGAATAAGTTATCTAGAAACTAGACACTAGTACTCTAGGCACTTATTCATATTTGAGTCCGGCAAAATCGAAAGCTATCTCGCTCATTCAAATAATGAGATAGCAACTTTGGTTGTTTGACCGTAAGACCCTTTGGGGTTGTATGGTTAAGTGACTAAGCGTACACGGTGGATGCCTTGGCAGTCAGAGGCGATGAAGGACGTATTAACTTGCGATAAGCCCAGATTAGGTAGTAAAAACCATTTGAGTCTGGGATTTCCGAATGGGGAAACCCACTCGCATAAGCGAGTATCGTTATGTGAATACATAGCATAGCGAGGCGAACCGGGGG
>NZ_JCBDGG010000055.1:0-142422 GCF_059833835.1 Vibrio sp. R15-SG3-ISO1B
AGGAACTCTCGTTTTCGAACTTTTTGACTAACCAACACGTCACGAAATATCGATAACTAGCGTTCGGAAAGCCAAGCTTGCTAAAAGCGATATTGCCTTTAACCAGCATGCTGATGGGGATATCTATCGTTAGATACAAAAAAGCCCACTCGAGGAGTGGGCTAGAAATAGGGTGAAGTTTCGGTTACTTCAGGATAGCTTCGTTACCATTTTCACGGATGTGCTTAAGCATACCTTTCACGCCACGTGCGCTTGATGCCACAACGTTGCCTGACTTCATGTACTCTGTGCCGCCTGCAAAGTCTGTCACGATTGCGCCAGCTTCACGAGCAATCAGTTCACCTGCAGCGATGTCCCAAGGTTTCAGTCCTAGCTCGAAGTAACCGTCTACGCGGCCGGCAGCCATGTAGCATAGGTCCAACGCAGCTGAGCCAGTGCGACGGAAGTCTGAACAGTCAACAAAGAGCGCTGAAAGAATTTTTAGGTAAGATTCAGAGTGCTGTTTCTGCTTGAATGGAAAACCCGTTGCAAGCACAGTGCCTTGTAGATCTTTTAGCTGTTTCACACGGATGCGCGCATTGTTGAGCTGTGCACCTGCGCCACGTTGCGCTGTAAACAGTTCATTAAGCATAGGATCGTAAACACACGCTACTTCCGTTTTACCTTTAAAACGAACAGCGATAGAAACGCAGAAATGAGGCAAACCTTTCACAAAGTTTGTGGTGCCATCCAGTGGGTCGATGATCCATTGTACGTCTTTATCTTTACCTTCAATAACCCCATTTTCTTCTGCAACAATGCAGTGCTCTGGGTATGAAGCCTTGATGGTATCGATAATGATAGCTTCTGCTTCTTTGTCGACGTTAGTGACAAAGTCGTTCGTGCCTTTCTGAGTTGATTCGATCTTCTCAGCATTTTCTAAAGATTTAGCAATATGGTTGCCAGCTTTTCGTGCAGCACGAATAGCGATATTAAGCATTGGATGCATACTAATTTCCCAACGGATGTTAAAGAACAGAAAAACGGGCGGGAGTATATCAGATTGCTCGATAAATGGAAGTGGTTATTTTTTGAACTCTTAACTTTTATGCTCTTAAGGGTCTGACCATTTTACTCAGGTATATGTTAATATCTCGCAGCGGTTTTTATCTTGGTACGGTTTGATGTTAAATAACGTTAAGGTTGTCTTAGTTGGCACCTCACATTCGGGCAATATTGGTTCTGCAGCGCGTGCGATGAAAGTCATGGGCTTATCCAACATGGTGTTGGTCGATCCTCAATGTGAAGTTGATGAACAAGCGATTGCGTTGGCGTCGGGGGCATCGGACATTGCGTTGAACGCCGAAGTGGTCAGCACCTTAGAAGAGGCAGTAAAAGAGTGTGTGCTCGTGGTGGGTTCGAGTGCCCGCTCCAGAACCCTTGAATGGCCGATGTTGACACCAAGAGAGTGCGGCAAAAAATTTGTCGCTGAAGGGCAGCAGGCACCTGTAGCCCTTGTCTTTGGGCGAGAACGAACTGGTCTAACTAACGAGGAGTTGCAAACGTGTCACTATCACGTGTGCATACCTGCTAACCCGGAGTACAGCTCTCTCAACCTCGCTATGGCAGTGCAAACCCTCAGCTACGAAGTCCGAGTGGCTTATCTCGATGCCGAGCAAGCGCAATATGCCCCATCTGAAGCTGAATACCCCAAGCATAAAGAGTTGGAAATGTTCTTTGAGCACCTTGAAAAAGTCGCGACCGAGACCCAGTTTATAAATCAGCAGCAGCCCGGTAAAGTGATGAACAAGGTTCGCCGGTTGTTCAATCGAGCGAGGCCAGAGGCCCAAGAGCTCAATATTTTACGCGGTATGTTGAGCGCTATCGAGAAGCAGCTTTCCAAAGGGTAAAGCCACAGTAAGCTTAGGGATGAATACCTGAGTAAATTAGTCAATTAAATACTTGACCATTTTGGTCAAGTATGAAAAACTTCCTACCACATAAACGATGTGGATATGGTGTTATATGAGACTTACATCTAAAGGAAGATACGCAGTGACAGCCATGTTAGATGTGGCTCTGCACTCACAACAAAATCCAGTGCCGCTTGCGGACATTTCTGAGCGTCAAGGCATCTCCTTGTCTTACTTAGAGCAACTGTTTTCTAAGCTACGTAAAGCTGGCCTAGTGGCGAGTGTACGTGGCCCTGGTGGTGGTTACCGTCTTGGTGCAGAAGCGAATACTATTGCTATTGGTACTGTTATCGCAGCGGTCGATGAGTCGGTCGATGCGACGAAATGCAATGGTAAAGGTGACTGCCAAGGTGGTACTCGCTGCCTAACTCATACGCTATGGCGTGACCTGAGTTCTCGAATTAGTGATTTCCTCAACAACATCACACTCGGTGAGTTGATGAATGACAATGAAGTATTAGAAATTTCAGACCGTCAAGATATCGATCTTGCTGTCAATCATGGGTTTACCAACAAAAATACAAGCACCGCACCCATCGGTGTCAACGTCCGCTCTTAAGCGGTCTGCCTGTTACATTGGAGTAGAGAATGAAACTGCCGATTTATTTAGATTATTCAGCGACTTGCCCAGTTGATCCACGTGTTGCTGAAAAAATGGTTCAGTACATGACAATGGACGGTACGTTTGGCAACCCTGCATCACGTTCACACCGTTACGGTTGGCAGGCTGAAGAGGCGGTAGACACGGCCCGTGAGAACATTGCAGATTTGCTCAATGCAGATCCTCGTGAAATCGTCTTTACGTCAGGCGCGACTGAATCTGACAACCTCGCTATCAAAGGTGCTGCACACTTCTATGAGAAGAAAGGTAAACATATCATTACCTGCAAAACCGAGCACAAAGCAGTTCTTGATCCTTGCCGTCAATTAGAGCGTGAAGGCTTTGAGGTGACATACCTAGAGCCAGAATCAAACGGCATCATCGATATGAATAAGCTTGAAGCGGCGATGCGTGACGACACGGTTCTTGTATCTATCATGCATGTGAACAACGAAATCGGTGTGATTCAAGATATCGCCTCTATTGGTGAGTTGTGTCGTGAGCGCAAGATTGTTTTCCACGTCGATGCAGCGCAGTCTGCGGGCAAAGTGCCTATCGATGTTCAAGAGATGAAAGTTGATCTGATTTCTCTTTCAGCGCACAAAGCGTACGGTCCTAAAGGCATTGGCGCCTTGTACGTTCGTCGTAAGCCTCGTATTCGTCTAGAAGCGCAAATGCACGGTGGTGGTCATGAACGCGGATTCCGTTCTGGCACACTGGCAACACATCAGATTGTCGGTATGGGCGAAGCCTTCCGTATCGCAAAGGAAGAGATGCAGAAAGATCACGACCATGCTTTGGCATTGCGTGAGCGTCTACTCAATGGTGTGAAAGACTTAGAAGCCGTGACCATCAATGGTGACTTAGAGCAACGTGTACCACAAAACCTAAACATCAGCTTCGCGTTTGTAGAAGGTGAATCTTTGCTTATGTCGCTGAAAGATCTTGCGGTGTCTTCAGGCAGTGCGTGTACCTCTGCTAGCCTAGAGCCATCTTATGTACTGCGCGCTCTCGGTTTAGATGATGAACTGGCACACAGCTCAATTCGCTTCTCATTTGGTCGTTTCACCACTGAAGAAGAAATTGATTACGCAATTGAACAAATTCGCGTAGCGGTAAACAAGCTACGTGACATGTCTCCTCTATGGGATATGTACAAGGAAGGGGTCGACCTAAGCACTGTTGAGTGGGCGCACCACTAATAGATAGGTTTCCCCAGGGAATGAGATAGAGGATTCGAGGTAAATATCATGGCATACAGCGAAAAAGTAATTGATCACTACGAAAACCCACGTAACGTTGGTTCGTTTGATAAAGAAGATCCATCGGTTGGTAGCGGCATGGTTGGCGCACCAGCGTGTGGTGACGTAATGAAACTGCAAATCAAAGTGACCCCAGAGGGCATTATTGAAGACGCGAAATTTAAGACTTACGGTTGTGGTAGCGCGATTGCGTCTAGCTCTCTCGTCACAGAGTGGGTAAAAGGTAAGAGCATCGATGAAGCCGCGGCGATTAAGAACGCGGAAATTGCTGAGGAGCTCGAGCTTCCACCGGTAAAAGTACACTGCTCTATTTTGGCGGAAGACGCCATTAAAGCAGCCGTTGCTGACTATAAGAAAAAACACCAACAATAAGTTACAATGGGAGGCTCGCTCTCCCATTATCATCGTCAAATAAAAAACTAAGGTGCAGTATGGCCATCACAATGACAGAGACAGCGGCAAGCCGCGTAAGAACCTTCTTAGAAAACCGAGGTAAAGGCATTGGCTTGCGCTTGGGTGTGAAAACGACAGGTTGCTCTGGTATGGCGTATGTGCTCGAGTTTGTCGATGATCTCAATGAAGAAGATGAAGTATTTGAGCATTCTGGTGTCAAAGTGATCATTGACAAGAAAAGCCTCGTTTACCTAGATGGCACCGAACTTGATTATGTTAAGGAAGGGCTCAACGAAGGTTTCGAGTTCAACAACCCGAACGCAAAAGGCGAGTGTGGTTGTGGTGAGAGCTTTAACGTTTAATTGATGATATGGGTAGGGCATGTCCCTACCGATTGACGACCAAGGACAGAATTCTTAATGAATTACTTTGAATTATTTGGGCTACCAAGTCAGTTTAATCTGGATGGTAGCCTTCTTTCTTCACAGTTCCGTGAACTCCAGAAGCGTTTTCATCCAGACAACTTTGCCAGTGGTTCTGAGCGTGATCGTTTAATGGCGGTACAGAAAGCTTCTGAGATCAATGACGCTTACCACGTGCTAAAAAATCCCATCAGCCGGGCGGAGTATATTCTGCAACAGCAAGGGGTGGACATCCGCTCGGAGCAGCAGACGATGCAGGATCCGATGTTTCTCATGGAGCAAATGGAGCTGCGTGAAGAGCTAGAAGAAATGAGCCAGAGTGGCGATGTGGAGACGGCGCTGTTTGACTTCGATGCGAAAGTCAGCCGCATGCATCAGCAGCAGTTGGAGAGTATGCAGCAGCAACTGGATGAACAACGCTGGATAGAAGCAGCGGACAGCGTCAGAAAACTTAAATTCATTGCGAAATTAAAACACGAAATTGAGCGAGTCGAAGATAACCTCCTCGGCTAGTGAGTAACAAGGATCCATCATGGCATTACTTCAAATTGCAGAGCCTGGCCAGAGTTCTGCTCCCCATGAGCACAAACTCGCGGCGGGTATTGATTTAGGTACAACCAACTCTCTGGTGGCTTCGGTACAAAGTGGCCAAGCCAAGACATTAAAAGATGAGCAAGGTCGAAGCCTATTGCCTTCGATTGTGAACTACTCGGGTGACAACATCGAAGTAGGCTATGACGCCGCTGCTCTAGCTGAGGCGGATCCGGAAAACACCATTATTTCCGTTAAACGCTTGATTGGACGCTCTTTATCCGACATCCAAACGCGTTACCCCAACTTACCTTATGAGATGCAAGCCAGTGACAATGGATTGCCAGTACTGCGCACTGCAATGGGGAACAAGAACCCAATTGAAGTTTCGGCAGATATTTTGCGCTCACTGGGTCAACGCGCAGAACAAAGCCTAGGTGGCGAACTGGCTGGCGTTGTCATTACTGTGCCAGCCTACTTTGATGATGCGCAGCGCGCGGGCACAAAAGATGCGGCAAAACTGGCTGGTCTGCATGTGCTACGTTTGCTCAATGAGCCAACCGCCGCCGCGATTGCGTATGGTTTGGACTCCGGGCAAGAAGGCGTGATCGCGGTTTACGATCTTGGTGGCGGCACTTTTGATATCTCAATTCTCCGCCTCTCTAAAGGCGTTTTTGAGGTATTGGCGACAGGCGGTGATTCTGCGTTGGGCGGCGATGATTTCGATCACTTGCTCGCTGATTATCTGATCGACAAAGCCGGGATAACCACGCGCCTTTCCAGTCATGATTACCGCGTAGCCCTTAATGTGGCCACTCGAACCAAAATTGCTTTTTCAGATCAAGAGGCCGTTGATGTCTCGCTGCTCAATTGGCAAGGTACGGTGACGCGCGCAGAATTCGAAACATTGATTCAACCGCTAGTGAAAAAAACACTGCTGACTTGTCGCCGTGCACTGAAAGATGCGCAGGTTGAAGCCAATGAAGTGCAAGAAGTCGTGATGGTTGGCGGTTCCACACGAACGTTGCTAGTGCGTGAAATGGTCGGTGAGTTCTTTAACCGCACTCCGCTGACCAGCATCAATCCAGATGAAGTGGTGGCGATTGGCGCAGGTATCCAAGCGGATGTGTTGGCAGGCAACAAACCGGACTCTGAAATGTTGCTGCTGGATGTGATTCCATTGTCGCTCGGCATCGAGACAATGGGAGGATTGGTTGAAAAAATCATTCCACGCAATACGACGATTCCTGTTGCTCGTGCGCAAGAATTTACGACTTTCAAAGATGGTCAAACAGCGATGAGTGTGCACATTGTGCAAGGTGAACGTGAAATGGTGGACGATTGTCGCTCATTAGCTCGTTTCTCCCTAAAAGGCATTCCGCCGATGGCCGCTGGTGCAGCGCACGTCCGTGTGACCTACCAAGTCGATGCAGATGGTTTGCTCTCAGTGACTGCGATGGAAAAGAGCACGGGCGTTCAGTCTGAAATTCAAGTGAAACCGTCATACGGTCTCAGTGACGATGAAGTCGCGAACATGCTACGTGACTCCATGACGCACGCCAAAGAAGACATGATGGCTCGCGCATTGGCAGAGCAGCGTGTAGAGGCTGACCGTGTGATTGAAGGTCTACTCGCCGCCATGCAAGCGGATGGCGATGAGCTACTTTCAGAACAAGAGCGCCAACAACTGTTGCACGTTATCGAGCAATTGATAGCGCTACGTAATGGTGATGATGCCGATGCGATTGAGCAAGGTATCAAAGAAACAGACAAAGCGAGCCAAGACTTCGCCTCTCGTCGTATGGACAAATCGATTCGCGCGGCACTGTCTGGTCAGTCCGTGGACGAACTATAAGAGAAACACGTTATGCCTAAGATTATTGTATTGCCTCACGAAGATTTGTGCCCTGAAGGGGTGGTGCTAGACGCCCAATCGGGCGAAACGGTACTGGATGTGGCATTAAAAAACGGAATTGGAATTGAACATGCATGCGAAAAATCGTGTGCATGCACGACGTGCCACGTTGTGATCCGTGAAGGCTTTGATTCGCTCGAAGAGAGCGATGAGCTGGAAGATGACATGCTAGATAAAGCGTGGGGTTTGGAGCCAGAATCACGCCTGGGCTGTCAAGCGAGAGTCGCGGATGAAGATTTGGTTGTGGAAATACCAAAGTACACATTGAACCACGCATCAGAAGATCATTAATCACTGTACCCCATGTGAGTTGAAACAGGAAGGTAAGCAATGAAATGGACAGATTCACGCGATATTGCCATCGAGCTGTGTGACAAATTTCCAGATACGGATCCTAAAACCGTGCGCTTTACGGATCTTCATCAGTGGATTTTAGAGCTCGATGACTTCGATGATGAGCCCAACCGCTCCAATGAAAAAATCCTCGAAGCCGTCATCTTATGCTGGATGGATGAGATGGATTAACGCGGGTTGAGAGAAAACCTTGCAGAGTTAACAAAACTTACTAAAAAAAACGGACCCTATGGTCCGTTTTTTTATCAAGTTGACACTTTAACCCTACAAAATGCTAACATCCGTCAAAGCATAGAATAAGAGCGTAGGCAGCGCTCAGATAAGACAAGGAGAAACCATGTCTACAACGATGTCTGTTTTTTTAAGCCAACAAGCCGCCGCACCACAATGGGGTGAAAAAGCCATCCTTTCATTCGTGGCGAATGGCGCAACGATCCACCTTAGCGACAGTCATGATTTAGGCGCGATTCAGCGTGCTGCGCGCAAGTTAGAAGCGCAAGGTATTCGAGAAGCTTCACTCGAGGGCGAAGGATGGGATCTAGAAAGCATTTGGGCTTTCCATCAAGGCTTCCGTGCCCCGAAGAAAACCAGCCTGCTTTCCTGGGGCGCTCTGTCAGATGCGGATCAAGCTGAGCTCGATGCGCGCATCAAAGCGACAGAGTTCACCCGAGATATAATCAATAAACCCGCTGAAGAGGTGGCACCACGTCAGCTGGCCACTATGGCGGCAGAGTTCATTAAATCCGTTGCACCAGAAGGGACAGTGACGGCACGTATTGTTAAAGACAAAGACCTTCTCGCTGAAGATTGGCAGGGTATCTATGCCGTCGGTCGTGGCTCAGAGCGCACATCCGCAATGCTGCAATTGGATTACAACCCGACCGGTGATGAGAATGCACCCGTCTTTGCTTGCCTTGTAGGTAAAGGCATCACGTTTGACTCAGGCGGCTACAGTCTAAAACCTTCGAACATGATGACGGCAATGAAGTCAGACATGGGCGGCGCTGGGACGATCACTGGCGGTCTCGCCCTCGCGATCATGCGTGGCTTGAACAAACGTGTGAAGCTTATCCTTTGCTGTGCAGAGAATATGATTTCAGGCCGAGCACTTAAACTGGGTGACATCATTACCTACAAAAATGGTAAAACCGTTGAAATCATGAATACGGACGCTGAAGGCCGTCTGGTATTGGCGGATGGTTTGATTTATGCGAGCGAGCAGCAGCCCGAGCTGATTATTGATTGCGCGACCCTCACTGGTGCAGCCAAACATGCGCTTGGTAATGACTACCATGCACTGTTTAGTTTTGACGATGAGCTAGCGCATCAAGCGCTGACCTCTGCGAAAGCAGAGAAAGAGGGATTGTGGCCGCTACCATTAGCGGACTTCCACCGTGGCATGTTGCCGTCTAACTTTGCCGATCTTTCTAACATCAGCAGTGGCGACTATGCACCAGGTGCGAGTACCGCAGCCGCGTTCTTGTCCTACTTCGTTGCTGATTACAAAAAAGGTTGGTTGCATTTTGACTGTGCGGCCACTTACCGCAAGGGTCCTACGGACAAGTGGGCCGCAGGCGCTACGGGCGTCGGCGTACGAACCTTAGCGCGTGTACTGCAAGAGCAGGCTGGCGAATAGTGACATGGCCGTAAGGCCATGTTCTATTGTGATTACACAACACCCTATATTTTCATATAACTATACTAATGACTGAAGGATGACTTATGGCTCTAGAAAGAACCTTTTCCATTATCAAGCCCGATGCGGTAGAGAGAAATCTGATTGGTGAGATTTACCATCGCATTGAAAAAGCGGGGCTTCGTATCATTGCTGCGAAAATGGTCCATTTAACCCAAGAACAGGCCAGTGGTTTTTACGCTGAACACGAAGGGAAGCCTTTTTTTCCTGCATTGAAAGAGTTTATGACTTCAGGCCCGATTATGGTTCAAGTTCTAGAAGGGGAAAATGCGATTGCCCGTTACCGTGAGCTGATGGGAACAACAAACCCTGAAGAAGCCGCTTGCGGCACGATTCGTGCTGACTATGCGCTGAGTATGCGTCACAACTCGGTTCACGGTTCTGACAGCCCTGAGTCGGCAGCGCGCGAGATCGAGTTCTTCTTCCCTCAGTCAGAAATCTGCCCACGTTAATTGTTATTCGGGCAGAAAATGATCAATGCTGTTTGCCTTGGCAAGCAGCATTTTTTATCGCGAGATATCGAATCAATCCGGTTGAGATTAGTAAGAAAGACTGAAAATTCCTGCTAAGATTGATGGGAAAAGTTTTTTTGAACACAAGTGCACACGAGGGTATCAGTCTTGACAGATTGTGATATACTCTGCGCGCAATTTATACCTTATAAACAGAGTAAGACAATGGCAGATTTATCAAAGTACAGAAACATTGGTATTTTCGCGCACGTTGATGCGGGTAAAACTACCACCACTGAGCGTATCCTTAAGCTTACTGGTAAAATCCACAAAACTGGTGAAGTACATGACGGTGAGTCTACGACTGACTTCATGGAGCAGGAAGCTGAGCGCGGTATTACTATCCAGTCTGCTGCGGTAACTTGTGAGTGGAATGGCCACCGCCTAAACGTTATCGATACTCCGGGACACGTTGACTTTACAGTTGAAGTATACCGTTCACTAAAAGTTCTTGATGGTGGTATCGGTGTTTTCTGTGGTTCTGGTGGTGTTGAGCCTCAGTCAGAAACGAACTGGCGCTACGCGAACGAATCAGAAGTATCTCGTCTGATCTTCGTAAACAAACTAGACCGTATGGGCGCAGACTTCTTCAACGTTGTTGACCAAGTTAAGAACGTTCTAGCGGCTAACCCACTAGTGATGGTTCTTCCAATCGGCCGTGAAGATGACTTCGTTGGTGTGGTTGATCTGCTATCTCGTAAAGCGTACGTATGGGATGACTCTGGTCTTCCTGAGAACTACGAAATCTTAGACGTTCCAGCTGACATGGTTGATGACGTTGAACAGTACCGTGAAGAGCTAATCGAAACGGCTGTTGAGCAAGACGACGACCTAATGGAAGCGTACATGGAAGGTGAAGAGCCTTCTATCGAAGACATCAAGCGTTGTATCCGTAAAGGTACACGTGACCTAGCATTCTTCCCTACATTCTGTGGTTCTGCATTTAAGAACAAGGGTGTTCAGCTAGTACTAGACGCAGTGGTAGATTACTTACCATCGCCAACAGAAGTGGAGCCTCAGCCTCTAACTGATCCAGAAACTGGTGAGCCAACTGGTGAAGTTGCAACAGTATCTGCAGACGAGCCTCTACGTGCTCTAGCGTTTAAGATCATGGACGACCGCTTCGGCGCACTAACCTTCATCCGTATCTACTCAGGTGTGATGAAGAAAGGTGATACGATCCTTAACGCGGCAACAGGTAAAACTGAGCGTATCGGCCGTATGTGTGAAATGCAAGCTGATGACCGTAACGAGATCACTGAAGCGCAAGCGGGTGACATCATCGCTGTTGTTGGTATGAAGAACGTTCAAACAGGTCACACTCTATGTGATCCTAAGCACGAATGTACTCTAGAGCCAATGATCTTCCCTGAGCCAGTAATCTCGATTGCTGTATCACCAAAAGACAAAGGTTCAACTGAGAAAATGGGTATCGCGATCGGTAAAATGGTTGCAGAAGATCCATCTTTCCAAGTAGAGACTGACGAAGATTCAGGCGAAACTATCCTAAAAGGTATGGGTGAACTTCACCTAGACATCAAGGTAGACATCCTTAAGCGTACTTACGGTGTTGAGCTAGAAGTCGGTGCACCGCAGGTAGCTTACCGTGAGACTATCACTCAAGCAGTTGAAGATAGCTACACGCACAAGAAGCAGTCTGGTGGTTCTGGTCAGTTCGGTAAGATTGACTACCGTATCAAACCAGGTGAGCCAAACTCTGGCTTTACGTTCAAGTCAACAGTTGTTGGTGGTAACGTACCTAAAGAATTCTGGCCTGCAGTAGAGAAAGGCTTCGCGAGCATGATGGAAACGGGTGTTCTAGCTGGCTTCCCTACGCTAGACGTAGAAGTTGAGCTATTCGACGGTGGCTTCCACGCAGTTGACTCATCAGCAATCGCTTACGAAATTGCAGCGAAAGGTGCATTCCGTCAGTCTATGCCTAAAGCAGGTGCTCAGCTTCTAGAGCCTATCATGCACGTTGACGTATTCTCACCAGATGACAACGTAGGTGATGTAATCGGTGACCTCAACCGTCGTCGTGGCATGATCAAAGATCAACAAGCTGGTGCAACAGGTGTTCGTATTAAAGCTGACGTTCCTCTATCTGAGATGTTCGGCTACATCGGTCACCTACGTACTATCACTTCTGGTCGTGGTCAGTTCTCTATGGAGTTCGCTCACTACGCACCATGTCCAGCAAACGTTGCTGAGCAAGTTATCGCTGAAGTGAAAGAGCGCAACGCTAAGAAGTAATTCTTAACCGCGTATCACTTGTGTGATGATTACAAACCTTCGATGCGAAAGCATCGGAGGTTTTTTTATGCCTATTTTTGACCACGTTTTCTCTTTAGACCAGCAGTTATCGGCGCTCGCTAAGCGATAACAAATATTGTTCATAACGATTAATTAATTTCCCTTTCAATTGATTAACAATTAAATAATTATGCACCCGAATCCCAGCGCGTTGCTGGACAGGTTGGATCGCATACCATGAAAGTGTTTTCTAAAGTAGTGGGTCTGAGCGCATTGTTACTCAGCCTTTCTTCTCACGCAGATAATAAAGTTTTGAACGTTTACGCTTGGGGTGGCTACTTGCCAGAAGCGTCATTAAAAGCGTTCGAGAAACAAGAAGGCGTAACGATTAACTATTCAACATTTGAAAATAATGAATCAATGTACACCAAGTTAAAACTGGTGAAAGGCTCAGGTTACGATGTGGTATTCGCTTCGGCCTACTTTATCGAGAAAATGGGACGTGAAGGACTACTGGCTGAGATAGATCATGCGCAAGTCCCGAATATGGGCGACGCGATGGAAGGGTTATTGGGCCAAGCTCATGATCCTGACAACCGTTACTCTTTGCCTTACATTTGGGGCGTGACGGGCATCAGCTACAATGAATCCCTTGTTGACGAGCCTGTCACCAAATGGGCACAGCTTTGGGATGCGAAATACGCACAACAGGTGATGCTGATCGACGATATTCGTGACGTATTTGGTATGGCGCTGAAATTGAACGGTCATAGCATCAACACGAAGAACGAAGACGAGATCAAGCAGGCCTACGAATCGTTAGTAGCCTTGAGAGATAACGTCCTACTCTATAACTCAGATGCACCACAAATGCCTTACGTTTCCGGTGAAGCCTCTGTTGGTATGCAGTGGAATGGTAATGCCTACCAAGGCCAAGTCGAAATGCCAGAGCTGAAGTTTGTGATGCCAGAAGAGGGCGCGGTATTGTGGATGGATAACTTTACTATTCCATCAGGCAGCCAAAACAAAGCATTGGCACACAAGTTCATTAACTTTATGTACCAAGCTGAGCAGCAAGCTGAGATCGTCAATAGCCTAGGCTATGCGTCCGCAACGAATGCAGGCCGCGCATTGCTAGCTGACGAACTTAAGAATAACCCGACGATTTTCCCAGCGGTGGAAGACATCAAGAAAGGGGAGTTCATTAACGATGTTGGTGCTGAGACCTTAGCGGTGTATGAGAAGTACTGGCAACGTCTAAGAACCCAATAATCGGGTCGGCTCTAAGCTTAAACGTAACACACCCCTAGCGAGATATCGCTGGGGGCGATGTCATTCACAAGGGGCAATTTCATTACTCAGCCAGTGGGCGAAAGCTTGAATACGATCGCGCCTTGTCGATTCTCTATCATAGAAGAGATTAAATTGAATGCCCGGGGTCATGCCGATATCGAAGGGCTTCATGAGTAGTCCACGTTCGACGTAATCAGCCGCGAGTGAGTCAGAGACTAAGCAGGCGCCATGCCCGGCCATGACGGCGTTCATTGCGTGATCGAAGGTACTGACATCCATCCAACGAACCGACTCTTTTTCCATCTTTATACCGGCTTTAGCAAACCAACTTTTCCAAGGGTAACCGCCAGACTCATAGTGAATTAACCAACTGGCGAGCAGCTGTTCGGGTTGAGTCAGGTTAATGGACTTGGCTAAGTGAGGGGAGCAAAAAGGATAAATGATCTCTTCAAACAGGAACTCTTTGTGAAGTTTCGATGGGCACTCTTCACCCAGCGTCTCACCTTGCCAAATGACCACATCCGCTTCACCTTGTTTTAAGTTTGGCGCGTCACAGCTAGTGATGATCCGAATGGGGATGTTGGGATGCTGGCTTGAGAACTTCCATAGACGTGGCAATAACCAGCGAGAGGCAAATGAAGGCGTAGAGCTGACACAGAGCAATCCTTCGACCGGCTCAGCTTGAATCTGATTGAGCCCCGAAATGATCTGTTCGAACCCATGAGAGACATGCTTATACAGCACCTTGCCTTGCTCTGTGAGACGCATTTCCCGACCATCACGCACGAACAGTTTGCATCCTAAGCCATCTTCAAGTTGACGTATTTTTTGGCTCACCGCCGCCTGACTGACGAACAGCGCTTCAGCCGCTCGACTGTAGCTGTTGTGCCTCGCCGCGACTTCGAAATACCGTAACCCCGGAAGATGATGCAGCCTTGCATCCATAGACGATCCTTTTCAATCACATTTTGCTCGTCACTATACATGACGAAAAAAAGGAGAACCATGTTCTCCTTAACTTCTCGATAAGATAGCGCGACTAGCGTTACTCTTCCCAGACAACGAGTTGACCTTTCGGCCAGTTGTGGCCCTCGTCGTGGTACTTCTGTTCCAGTACATGGCGTTTGATCTTGAGTGTGGGCGTTAGAATGCCATTTTCGATGCTCCACGGCTCTTTGATCATCAGTACCCCTTTGATTTGCTCATGCGATTCGAGCTCTTGGTTCATCCGCGCAATCACTTTTTTGGTGGTGCGTTCATAGCGAGCACGGTCAAAGTTAGGAAAGTCATGCGGGACGACGAGCAAAATCGGGGCGGGCAGACCGAGGCCAATTAAACACATCATTTCAACGCGGCTGTATTCGAACAATTTCTTCTCAATGGGCACTGGCGCGACAAATTTACCTTTGGCGGTTTTGAAGGTGTCTTTCTTGCGTCCTTGAATGGTCAAGTAGCCTTCAGCATCGATAGCGCCGATGTCGCCAGTATGTAGCCAACCTTCGCTGTCGAATGACTCCTGACTGGCAATGTCATTTTTGTAGTAGCCAGAGAACATCCCTTTACTGCGTACCATGATTTCATCATCGTCGGCAATTTTGAGTTCGATTCCGGGGCCAGCATTGCCGACACTGCCAATCTTATCAGCGCGGAACGGGTAGTTGAGTGTGCTGTAGGCAAAGGACTCAGTCATCCCCCAAGCCTCAGTAATATTGAGGCCGACACTGTGATACCAATCGAGCAAAGCAGGTGACACCGGCGCAGAGCCACAGCCGAGCACGCGTGCTTGATCTAAGCCCAAGCCATCGGCGAGCTTTTTCTTGATAAGGGAATTAACGAACGGAATCTTGAGCAGAATATTGAGCTTCCTCTGTGGCAATTTATCTTGGATACGCTGTTGGAACAGAGTCCAGAGTCTGGGAACAGAGATAAACAGAGTCGGGCGCTGCATTTTGACATCTTCGATAAAGGTATCAAGTGACTCTGGGAAGGCCGTTTGGACGCCACCCATGATGGAGGACCCAAAGATGTACACACGCTCGGTAATGTGCGCCAAAGGGAGGTAGGAGAATAGGCGATCGTTCTCTTCAATGCCGATATGATTGATCAACTGCTGCGCAGACCAACTGAATGCGCCATAAGTCAACATTGCCCCTTTCGGTAGACCCGATGTCCCTGATGTATACACCAGCGACATTAACTTATCATCGCAGTGCTCGGCACGAAAATCCGTTGGAGCATGCTGCGCCATTAAGTCGTTGAACTGATGTTGGCACTTTGGCGCAGTGTCATAGGGCAGCGCGATAGTGATCAAGCCTGCTTGACCATCAATCACTTCCTGAGTGGCGCCAGCATCATCGAGTTTGCCGCCAATCAGAGCTTTACTTTCACTATGGGTCACACAGTATTCAATCGTGTCAGCACCGGCGGTCGGGAAGATGGGCACGCTGACAAAATCGCCCAACATCATCGCCAAGTCACAAATGAACCACTCGGCGCAGTTTTTCGATACCAGTGCGACTTTGTCACGTGGTTTAAGACCTAGCGCTTGCAGTGCTGAGACTAATCTGAGCGCTTTGTCTGCAACCTCGGCGTAAGTGTATTCGACAAACTGGCGGTTGATGATCTGTTTTAGATAGACCTGATTAGGGCGTTCCTCTGCCCATTTCAAAATCATCTCGTTCGGTGGGGGGAGAGCACAGGACGGTTTGCGTAACTCGTTAGGCTGAATCATTCTCTAACTCCGTGTTATTGGCAAATGGGTACATTATTTTTATTGTTAACAGCTTGTTAACTTTAGCATGTAAATGAAAAGTGAGTGAAGCGAATCCTAGGGGGCAAACTGGTAAGATGTGATGAAACAGAGGATTTCAAGGTGAAGCGAACGGTGTAGATGTGAGCCGTCTGGCATTGTGTTGTATGTAGCGATACATTTGCGAGCGCTTTGCACGCTCGCAAACCCTGTGAGAACGACTAGAGGGTCAGGTGGCCGACCACCGCGCCTAAAAGCATAAAGAGCACCACCATCCATACAATCGGTAGTTTGTATTGTTTCATCAAGTAAATACCGAGCACGACGAGCGCCAGATCCACCGAAGATAAAACCGCGCTACTAAACACAGGTTGATACAAGGCCGCCAACAATAATCCCACCACGGCGGCATTCACGCCTTGCAACGCGCCTGACACGGCGGGCCTTTGCGCCAACGATTGCCAGTTTTTCAGTACGCCTAAGAGCAGCAGAAACCCGGGTAAGAAGACCGCGAGGGTGGCCAGTAGAGCCCCAAAAATCGGCGCGTTCGGCAGTAAGGCGTAGCCGATGTAAGTGGCAAACGTGAACATCGGACCCGGGACGGCTTGTGCGGCGGCGTACCCGGTGAGGAAGAGATCTTGTGACAGCCTATCACCGACCAACTCTTGCAGCAGTGGCAGAACCACATGACCGCCACCAAAAACCAAACTACCCGCTTGGAAAAAGTCATTAAATAGCTGCAATGCATCAGAACGTGCTGCGACTAAGGGTAAACCCATGAACAGCACAGCAAAAAATGCGAGAGGCCATAGGCTTGGAGTAAAGGCACTCGGCGGCGTTGACGTTTCGCGGCCTAAGAACTTTACGCCAATCGCAGCGGCCAGCAACAAAACCATCACTTGGGTGACAATGCTCGGCATAACGAGCAGTGCGATCGCAGTCGCCACGCAGAGGCTGACGCTTAGGCGAGTTTGGCAGAAGTTCTTGTACATCCCTAAGGTGGCATCGGCGACCACAACCACTGCCAGTAACTTCAGTCCGTGGACGATATGTTGAAACAACGTGGCATCGGTGACTTGGCTGCTAACCAATGCGAGCGCCAACATGATCACGATAGAGGGGGTGGTAAAGCCGATAAAGGCGGCAAGGGCACCAAGCAATCCGCCTTTTTTGTAGCCTAACGCGAAGCCGACTTGGCTTGAACCTGGGCCGGGTAGAAACTGACTGAGCGCGACGATTTGCGCGTATTCCTCATCACTGAGCCATCGGCGTTTTTCTACAAAGGTATGACGAAAATAACCGATATGGGCGGCAGGGCCACCAAAGCTAATCCAGCCTAGCCAAAAGAAGGTTTTGAAAATCGCTAGCATTGCTCAACGCATCCTTAGTGTGATTGAAAAACAAGGCATTATAGAGAGAGGAAGGTTGGCCTTGTCAGTAAGGGCGTCATGGTCTCAATGGAATATGTCACTTTTATGACAAAGATTGGCACTGAAAAGCTCAGTAACAAATTGGGTGAGTGAATACGAGTGACAAAGAGAGGGGATAACAAGCAAGGCCAGCCAAAGGGCTGACCTGTTCAACGTGAGGAGTTAAAACGCCTTACTCTATGCGAAGGCCTTGCTCATCGAAGAGGTGACAATCGCTCTGTTTGCAGCTTAGCGCCATAGTTTGGAATTTAGTGACCTCTTGATCGCCGGGTAGGTGCACTTTGAACCCATCAAAGCCACAAGATTGACCAAACATGTAGGTGCTGTTGCCCAACCGTTCGACTACTTCACTTTGGAACTCAATCTGCACTGGGTTGTCATTGTTGATCTCTAAATGTTCAGGACGAATACCGAGAGTGACTTTATCGCCAGCGTGCAGTGCGCGCTGCACCGCGGGCAGATGGAATACCTTGCCGTCTTGACTTACCAAGGTCAGGCCAGAGCTATTGGCTTGCTCGACTTGGGTTGGAATGAAGTTCATTTTCGGTGAGCCGATGAAGCCAGCAACAAATTCGTTTTGCGGTTTGTGGTAGAGCTCTAGCGGCGAGCCCACCTGCTCAACACGACCATCGCGCAGGACGACGATTTTATCGGCGAGCGTCATGGCTTCGACTTGATCGTGCGTTACGTAGATCATGGTGTTTTGCAGATCTTGATGCAGCTTGGCGATTTGCAGACGCATGTCGACGCGCAGTTCTGCATCGAGGTTGGAGAGGGGCTCATCAAAAAGGAACACTTTGGGGTTACGTACAATGGCGCGGCCAATAGCGACACGCTGACGCTGACCGCCAGAGAGCTCTTTTGGTTTACGCTGCAACAAGTGATCAAGCTGTAGCGTTTTCGCCGCGCCGTTCACTTGCTTGTCGATGTACTCTTTAGGGTGACCGTTCATTTTCAGGCCAAAGCCCATATTCTCTTCAACAGTCATATGAGGGTAGAGGGCGTAAGATTGGAATACCATCGCCACGCCTCGCTCGGCAGGATCAACGTCATTGACGATGTGGTTGTCGATACTGATTTCGCCTTCGGTGATCTCTTCTAAACCAGCCACAAGACGAAGCAGGGTCGATTTACCACAACCGGATGGTCCAACAAAAACCACAAACTCTCCATTGTCGATCTCAAGATCCACACCATGGATGGTTTGAACGTCACCGAAACGCTTGATGACTTTCTTTAAGCTGATGTCAGCCATAAATACTCCTTGCCCATATGGCTTAAAAATTTCGTTTTATGAGCGAATGCGCTCGTTTAACGTGAGTTGTTTTTTGTTTCTGTCTAAAACATACGCTTTTCCGCGATTTTTGTTAGTTGCTCAATGGCAATAGTTGATCCTTGTCATGGTTTTTGGAGGAAAATAGGTGAATTTTGTGGAAACGTTTACAAAATCAATTTCTCTCCCTATATAAAATAAAGTGGATGGCTAATATGTATTCGTAGATGCGATAAAACTTCATCTTTTGGTTTCTTTTTGTCTACTTTATATAAGTGAAACTTTAACGAACAGAAACGACGAGATGTGACAAGGAGTCACACAAAATGGAGCAATCTGTGAAAACGATATACCCAGAAAATCGTCTCCCCTCAGCCAGACGTAAATCTCGGGTGAGTGCCAAGCTCTCCCCTTGGCTGTTTTTAGCGCCTGCGATGGCGATTTTTGCCGTTTATGTTATCTATCCGATTCTAGACAGTATTTGGCTCAGTTTCTTTGAATGGGATGGGCTAGGTGAAAAAACATGGGTCGGCCTAGACAACTATCGTGAGTTGTTTGATTCCGATGCGTTTTACACCTCATTGAAAAACAACTTCCTTTGGCTAGTGTTCTTTATGCTCGCCCCGCCGATTGGTTTAGCTATCGCGCTCTTTCTTAACCAACAGGTGAGAGGGATTCGTGTTGTTAAATCGCTGTTCTTCTTCCCCTTTGTTATTTCGCAAGTGGTCGTCGGTTTGGTGTTTGCTTGGTTCTATGACCCGTCGTTTGGCTTGTTCAATATTGTGTTGGGTGGTCTCGGTTTCGAGCCGGTTTCTATTTTGGCCAACGAAGATTACGTCACCTACGGCATCATTGCCGCCGGTCTGTGGCCGCAGATTTCTTACTGCATGATTTTGTACCTCACGGGGTTGAACAACTTGGACCCAGAGCAGCTTGAAGCGGCGCGTCTTGACGGTGCGAAAAAGTGGCGCATGTTGTGGTACGTGGTGTTGCCGCAGCTTCGCCCTGCGACCTTCATTGCGATTGTGGTCACCGTGATTGGTGCGCTGCGCTCATTTGACTTGGTTGCCACCATGACAGCCGGTGGCCCGTGGGGCAGCTCGACGGTATTGGCTTACCAGATGTATGAAGAGTCCATTTTTAACTACCGAATGGGTTATGGCGCGGCAGTTTCCGTTGTGTTGTTCCTCATCATGGATGTGTATATCGCGTACTTCTTATGGCGTATGTTGAGGAGTGAAAAATAATGTACCCACAACCGATTCAAAAATCTGGCCGTTTTGTCAATATCAGCTATCGCGTCGCGTTGCCACTGTCGATCGTGATGTGGTTACTGCCATTGATTGCGGTGATGATGACCTCGATTCGCTCGATAGAAGACATCAACACTGGTAATTACTGGGGCTGGCCAAGCGAAATCCAGTTTCTCGAAAACTACACTCAAGTCTTTACCTCAACCGCAATGGGCCAATACCTGATCAACAGTTTGATGATCACTTTGCCTGCGGTTGCCGGGGCGGTGGCGCTGTCAACGTTGGCGGGCTTTGCTTTGGCGAAGTACAACTTCAAGGCGAACATCTGGATCTTCGCGATGTTCATCGCGGGTAACTTTGTACCCTTCCAGATCCTGATGATCCCAGTGCGCGATTTGACCATCAGCTTTGGTCTCTACGACACCCATTGGGCGCTTATTTTCTTCCATATCGCGTTTCAAGCCGGATTTTGTACCTTGTTTATGCGCAATTTCATCGTCGGTATTCCGGATGCCTTGATTGAAGCCGCGCGCGTGGAAGGGGTCACCGAATGGAAGATCTTCTGGCACGTAGTATTGCCCTTGGTTCGCCCAGCATTAGCGGCGTTGGCGGTGCTGGTTTTCACCTTCATCTGGAACGACTTCTTCTGGGCATTGGTCTTAGTGCAAAGTGATGAAGTCCGTCCGGTTACTGCGGGGCTTAGCTCACTGCAAGGTCAGTGGCTGGCGTCTTGGCAGCTGATGTCGGCAGGCGCGATCGTTGCGGCGATTCCACCTGTGGTGCTGTTTTTTACCATGCAGCGTCATTTCATCGCCGGCTTAACCCTAGGTGCGACCAAAGGATAATAGGATCAACAAATTGCTGGTGGGCGAAACCCCCATTTGGCTCACCAGCAGGTCTATGCAGTAACAGACTCTACACAGCAACAAAACAATAAATTGGACCAAGAGCCTTAGGCTCAATAACAAGGACCTGAATATGAAATACGTGAAACACCTTGCTGCTACCGCAATACTCGGTGCAACTCTTTCGACATCCGCATGGGCAGGCACTTTGGTGATCAACTCTGACGCCTCAGACCCTGCACCTAAAGAGGCGTGGGCTGAAATCATCAAGCGATTTGAGCAAGAGTACCCGGATGTCACAGTCAAATATAACCTCTACGATCATGAAGCGTACAAAACGACCATCCGCAACTGGTTGGTCACTTCGCCGCCGGATGTGGTGTTCTGGTATGCGGGTAACCGTATGAAAACCTTCGTTGATCGTGGCCTGTTTGAAGATGTGAGTGACATCTGGACAGACAACAACATGAAGCAAGACTTCACCGCTTCGGCGCCCGCGATGACGGTCAACGGCAAGCAATACGGTGTGCCTTACACTTATTACCAATGGGGTATCTACTACCGCCAAGACATCTTTGAGCAGTACGGTATTGCTGAGCCAAAAACGTGGGACGATCTACTTAAAGCCTCGGCGACATTGAAAGAGAATGGCGTGGCACCGTTCACCATCGGTACTAAATATCTTTGGACGGCGGCGGGTTGGTTTGATTACATCAACTTACGTACCAACGGCCTCGATTTCCATATCCAGTTGATGGACGGCAAAGTGCCTTACACCGATGAGCGAGTGAAGAAAACCTTCGCGAACTGGGCACAGTTGGTGGAGCCTGGTTATTTCCTAGAAAACCATGCGTCTTACTCTTGGCAAGAGGCGCAGCCGTTCCTCTACAACGGTCAGGCGGCGATGTATCTGATGGGTAACTTCATTACCCCTAACTTCCCGAAAGAGTTGGATGGCAAAATGGGCTTCTTCCAATTCCCGGTGATCGACCCTTCGGTTCCGATGGCGGAAGACGCGCCGATGGATACGATTCACATCCCATCAAAAGCGAAAAACAAAGAAGACGCACGTAAGTTCCTTCAGTTTGTTGCTCGTGCGGAAAACCAGCAATTGATCAACGAGATGTTATTGCAGATCCCAACTAACAACAAAGCGAAAGCGAAAGCGGATCCGTTCCTAGACAAAGGGGTGGAAATGCTGGCGAACGCGGAAGGTACGGCGCAGTTCTATGACCGAGATACCGATCCTGCAATGGCGAAAGAAGGGATGAAGGGTTTCCAAGAGTTCATGGTTCACCCTGATCGCATCGACGACATTTTGCAAAAACTGGATAAGGTCAGCAAACGCACCTTCAAATAAGGTTTTGATACGCTGACGGCGAGTCTATTCCCCTGTACATAGACCTGCCAGAGTCAGCCGACTGAGCGCACTGCTCCACTCGTGGCCTCTCGAGTCAGTGCGCTCTTTTTTATCACTGAGATTAAGAGTGTTGTTATGAGAACTTTTGCCGATATTCTGGCAGCGCGAGAGTGGGAAAATCATCACGTCACCCACCATCATGTTCTGCCCGCACATGCCCCTTTCCATGCTTACCAAAACGAAGACGATGCCTTGCAAGGGAGAGGGTCTGCCCAGCAAATGTGCTTGAATGGTCAATGGCAGTTTATGCTATTCTCGGCGCCGAGTGAGGTGCCAGAAGCGTGTATTGAGAAAAGTTTTGATGACAGCGCTTGGTCGCCAATCACGGTGCCATCCAACTGGCAGTTACAGCCGCAGGTTGACGATCGGCCAATTTACACCAATGTGAAATATCCGTTTGCGGACACGCCGCCAATCGTACCTAAGCACAATCCGACCGGCGTTTATCGCACCACGTTTGAGGTGTCGCCACAGCCCAATGAGTTAACGTGGATCACCTTTGATGGCGTTAACAGTGCCTTTCACCTGTGGTGCAATGGTGTGTGGGTCGGTTATTCGCAAGATGCCCGTTTGCCCGCCGAATTTGATTTAACGCCTTATCTTCAGGAGGGGCGCAACCAGTTGACGGTCATGGTGATGCGTTGGTGCGACGGTTCCTACTTGGAAGATCAAGATATGTGGTGGCTAAGCGGCATTTTCCGTGATGTCACCTTAACCCGAAAACCGCGACTGCACATTCAAGATGTGGAGATTCGCACTGAGTTGGCGCTAGGGTTTCACCAGGCCACGCTTGGTGTGACGACCACTTTATCGCAAAAAGAGGTCGCCAATCGCGTACGTGTGCGTCTGTTTGATGCCGAACAGCAGCTGGTCGCAGAGCAAGTCAGCACGGTGGGATTACAGTTTGTCGATGAAAAAGGGCCGTGGAGCGATAAAGCGCAGCATGCCCTTGACGTTCAAGCGCCGATACTGTGGAACGCAGAGCGCCCTTACTTGTATCGCGCTGTTGTCAGCTTGCTTGATGAGCATGACACGGTGATAGATTGTGAGGCGTATTCGGTCGGTTTTCGTGAGGTACGTATTGAGCACGGTCAGCTGAAAGTGAATGGCGAAGCGGTGCTGATCCGCGGCGTCAATCGTCATGAGCATCATCCAGAGCTTGGTCATGTGATGACAAGAGAAGATATGCTCCGCGACATCCAGCTGCTCAAGCAGAACAATTTCAATGCGGTACGTACCGCGCATTATCCAAACCACCCTCAGTGGTATCAACTGTGTGATGAGTATGGTCTCTATGTGGTGGATGAAGCCAACCTTGAAACCCACGGCCAGTTTCCGATGTGCCGCTTGTCCGACGACAGTGAATGGCTACCGGCCTACCTGCGCCGTATCACTCGGCTGGTGGAGCGCGATAAGAACCATGCGTGTGTCATCATTTGGTCGCTTGGCAACGAGTCGGGGATCGGGAATAACCATCATGCGATGTATCAATGGGTCAAACAGCGTGACCCTTCTCGACCTGTCCAATATGAAGGCGGCGGCGCGATGACCGCCGCGACCGATATCCTATGTCCGATGTACGCACGGGTCGATTGGGATCTGCCAGTCGTCAAGCATCAGCCACAGGTCACGCCGCGTGTCGGGATTCGTAAATCGATTGCACTGCCTGATGAGACGCGTCCCCTGATTTTATGTGAATACGCTCATGCGATGGGTAACAGCCTCGGCAGCTTTACCCACTACTGGCAAGCGTTTCGAGATAACCCGCGCTTGCAAGGGGGATTCATTTGGGATTGGGTCGATCAAGGTCTAACTAAGATAGCGCCGGATGGCCAAACGTATTGGGCTTATGGCGGGGATTTTGGTGATGAAATCAATGATCGTCAGTTTTGCATCAATGGTCTGCTATTCCCGGATAGAAGCGCGCATCCCACCCTGCAGGAAGTCAAAAAAGCGCAGCAGTTTTACCAGTTCCGCCTGCTATCGACTCAGCCACTAGTGATCGAGGTAGAGAGTGAGTACCTGTTTAGCGCCAGTGACAACGAGATACTTGATTGGAGTGTCACTTGTGAAGGAGAGGTGCTGCACCGTGGTCAGCTTGATCTCAATTTGGCGGCAAAATCGACGCAAAGCGTAACCTTGAGCGAGCAGCCCATCAGCAGTGGTCGCTGCGCCCCGTATTACCTCAACCTAGAGGTGCGCCTTCGTCAAGAGACCGCTTGGGCAAGCGCCGGCCATGTGACCGCCATCGAGCAACTGGAACTCTCAGTTGAAACGGCGCTACCGAGCCCGAACATCAAGCCTGTTGGCGCTATCAATACCTCTGACAGCGCAAAAGCCTTGCTGGTCTACAGTGATGATTTTGCGCTCGAGTTTGACAAATCAATAGGCGCGATCGGCAGTTGGAAAGTCAACGACAGCGAAAAGCTGACCGCACCGATCATCGATAACTTCTACCGGGCTCCACTTGATAATGATATTGGCACCAGTGAAGCCAACAAGCTCGACCCCAATTCTTGGTTTGCTCGTTGGCAGTCGATAGGGCTCGATTCATTGACCCGAGAGCTTGAGCAGTTTGAATGGTATCAAGCTGAGCAAGGAATTGTGGTGGTGAGTCAGCAGCGTTATTCCCATCAAGGTAAGGCGCTGATCCGCTCGACGTGGCGCTATACGGTGGCCAGTGATGGCAGTGTGAGTTTGGATGTCGATGTGACGCTTGCTCAGCATCTACCCCCACTGCCGCGTATCGGCTTAGAGGTGGCGTTGTACGATGGCGAGCATCACGAGTCTATAGAACAGGTCTCTTGGCTGGGCCGCGGCCCACATGAGAACTATCCGGACCGATTAGCGTCTGCGCACATCGGACGCTATCAACAATCGCTGGATGCGATGCACACGCCGTACATTTTCCCAAGTGACAACGGCTTGCGCTGTGATGTCACACAGGCCAAAGTGGGTGAGTTGCTTATCGAGGGGCAATTTCATTTTGCCGTCAGTCGCTACGGTTTGCGCAACTTAGCCAGTGCCAAACATACGCACGAGTTAACCAAAGGGGACACCTGTTACGTGCGAATTGATGGTGCGCATATGGGCGTGGGCGGTGACGATTCGTGGACGCCTAGCGTGCATCAGGCTTATCTTCTGAGTGATAAACGCTATCGCTATCAGGTGACACTGTCGTTGAGCCACGCTCAAGCTGACGAGGTGTAGGGGATAAATATGAATAGGGATAGCGAGCGCTATCCCTGTTGTTTAACGACGGTCTGGTTACTGATGACAAATGGTCGATCACTGAAGGGTGTAGCGTGTCCACACTTTTGAGCGCCAGCGCCTTGCCATGATGATGCCGCGAAACCACTCGTCGAGTGCAATCGCCATCCAGGCACCGAGCACGCCATAGCCCCAGTAGACGCCAAATACATAGCTCATGCCGACACCGAACCCCCACATACTGATGATGCCCATTTTAACCGGGAACTTGATGTCGCCAGCCGCTTTGAGCGCCGAGATAAAGATGAGGTTAAAGACGCGCCCCGCTTCGAGCACGATCGAACCGGCAATCAAGGTCGCGGTTAGGGCGGCGATCTCCGGCTCTGTGGTAAAGAGGGCGATGATGGGATCGCTCAGCAAGTAGACGATGACCGTCAACAGCGTCGAGACGCAAAAGCCAACCACAAAATACTTTTGCACTAGAGACAAAATCGAGTCAATCCAACCGCGGCCTATGTAGTAGCCCGCTTGAATCTGACTGCCTTGCCCGAGGGCAAGCGCAAAAGCAAAGGAGAGGCGAGCGATGTTCTGTGCGTAGGTGAAGGCGGCCAATGAGGCAGTACCCATCTGGACGATAAAAAAGGTGATGCAGATTTGCGCCATGTTGTAAGAGAGCACTTCTCCGGCATTCATGGCACCAATTTTGATGATGCGTGAGTAGATAACGCGAGGGATGGCTCGGTACTCGGCAAAAGGTATCTCGATGCCAGAGCGTTTAACCGCCGCCCAGAGGATCACGGTGCTGAGCACCTGACTAACGACAGTGGCAATTGCCACCCCTTGCACCCCATAGACCGGCAAGCCAAAAGGCTGATAGAGGGCGATGTAGTTACCGATGATATTGAGCACGCCGCACACCAAGTTGACCACCATCGGAGAGCGGGAAAAGCCGTTACTGCGCAAAATAGTGGTCAGCACGATGCCGAGGGTGACGTTAAAAGTCATCGCGCCGCTGATCAGCAGGTACTCTTGGGCGTATTGTTCGACCTGAGCTTCTAATCCATAGAGCGGCAGAAACGCGTAAGCGCCCCAGATAGACAGTCCACTCAGGCAGATACCGACCAGGGCAGAAAGAAAAATACTGGCGACGCTAACATGGGCGGAATCTTGTACACGGCCTGAACCATTGTATTGCGCAATCAAAATACCCGTGCCGCTGCTGACCATCGACGAGACGATGATCAAAAAGAACGACAGTTGAGAGATGACGCCTACCGCCGAAACGGCTTTATCAGAGAAACCACTGAGCATGAAGACATCGCTGGTATTGAGCGCTGTTCGCAGCAAGATCTCGACAAATAGCGGCCAAGTGAGTGCGACGATCTTCATGCGTTTATCTATCGTATTTGGCATGGGTGGTCCTAACTGTGGTGCCCCGGTGGCGAGTTTGCAGGGTGCGGTAGGGCTGGCAAAGGCAAAGTCGCAAATTGTCCGGTGCTGGGCTGGATATGCAAATCAGTTTCTTCGTTATGATTCTTACTTGATGAGAAAATGTCCATAATTTTTCGCTTCTGTGAAAACGTTTCACAAAGTTTAGCCAGGGATTGTGACCTTGATAGAGATATTGATGGCTTTGGCTTCCTTAGCCTGCTGCCCTCTTTCTGATGGGCTAAAGAAAAGGGTCGGATAGCAGTCAAATCCATTATTGGTGAGCAATTTGTGGAAACGTTTACACAATGAGAAATTGATCACGGAAACTAGGCGCAAATGATTGCTAGACTTTTGAGCAAGCAGAGTCATTTCTGAGCGATTGCGAACCAGAGCGAGGCAAACAGTGAAAGTATTAGTAACGGGTGGAATGGGTTACATCGGTAGCCATACATGTGTACAGATGATCGAAGCAGGCATGGAGCCTGTGATTATCGACAACCTCTGCAATGCCAATCAAGAAGTGTTGAACCGTATTGAAGCACTCACCAAGGTGAAGCCGATTTTTCATCAAGGTGATGTGCGCGATGAGGCGTTTCTCGATGGTGTTTTTGCTCAGCATGACATTGCCGCCGTGATTCATTTTGCCGGATTGAAAGCGGTCGGGGAGTCGGTAGCCAAGCCACTCGAATACTATGACAACAACGTGAATGGCTCCTTGGTGTTGGCGCGCTGCATGCGTAAAGCGGGCGTGAAAAGCTTAGTGTTTAGCTCTTCCGCGACAGTGTATGGCGACCCGGCTAGCGTTCCGATCACCGAAGAGTCACCGACAGGCGCGACGACCAACCCATACGGTCGCAGTAAGTACATGGTCGAGCAGTGCTTATCGGATCTCTTTGCGGCGGAAAACGATTGGAGCATTACCTTGCTGCGCTATTTCAATCCGGTCGGCGCCCATCCATCAGGCTCAATGGGAGAGGACCCACAAGGCATTCCAAATAATTTGATGCCTTTCATCGCTCAAGTTGCGGTGGGGCGGCGAGAGAAATTGTCGGTCTTTGGCAGTGACTACCCAACACCCGATGGCACCGGAGTGCGTGACTACATTCATGTGATGGATTTAGCGGATGGGCACATCGCAGCGTTGAAATCGGTAGGCGCGCGCGCTGGGTTGCACATTTTTAATTTGGGGACCGGCCAAGGCTCCAGTGTGCTTGAGATGGTCAATGCCTTTAGCCAAGCCTGCGGTCAGCCGATTGCGTATGAGCTGTGCCCAAGACGCCCAGGAGATATTGCCCAGTGCTTTGCCAGCACCGAGAAAGCAGAGCGAGAGCTGGGTTGGAAAGCGAGCCGCAGCGTCGCGGATATGACGGCCGATACATGGAAATGGCAGTCCACAAACCCTCAAGGTTACGGCGCGTCATAACGCGCAGCGAGCCGAGCTGGGCATGAGTTAGGCAAAGGTTAAGCAAACAGTTAAGAGTTTTTGTGTTTAAGGTTGAGTAAGTAAGATGTCGAATATTGAATTTAATCCTGTGGATCACCCACATCGTCGCTATAACCCATTGACTGGGCAGTGGATATTAGTCTCGCCTCATCGAGCAAAACGCCCTTGGAGTGGCGCGGATGAAAAGCCCGCGCAGGATGCATTGCCTCGTTACGATGCGCACTGTTTTCTTTGTCCTACCAACACTCGTATCTCTGGCGATGTGAATCCTGATTACCGCGGCACCTACGTGTTCAATAACGACTTTGCCGCTCTGATGGTTGATTCTCCTGACGCACCAGAATCTGACAATCCGCTATTTAAAACCCAAGGTGTGCGAGGCTTGAGCCGCGTGATCTGCTTCTCTCCCGATCACAGCAAAACCTTGCCGGAATTACCCGTGGCTCAAATTCGTGGGGTGATTGACACTTGGAATGAACAGATTGAAGAGTTAGGCCAAGAGTACCTCTGGGTTCAGGCGTTTGAAAACAAAGGCGAGACCATGGGCTGCTCTCAGCCACATCCACACGGTCAAATCTGGGCCAACAGCTTTCTGCCGAATGAAATCGAACGCAAAGAGCGCCACCTTAAAGCTTACTGCGAAGAGCACGGGCGCAATTTGTTGGTTGATTATGTCCAAGCAGAGTTGAAAGACGGATCACGCATTGTGGTCGATACTGAGCACTGGGTCGCTGTAGTGCCTTACTGGGCAGCTTGGCCGTTTGAGACCATGCTGTTACCCAAAGCGCACATCCGCCGCATGAGTGAACTCAGTGATGCTCAGCGTGATGATCTCGCGCTGGCGATCAAAAAGTTAACCAGTCGCTATGACAACTTATTCCAGTGCTCCTTCCCTTATTCGATGGGCTGGCATTACGCGCCATTTTTTGAACAAGGAACGGACATTGAGCACTGGCAACTGCACGCACTCTTCTACCCACCGTTGCTGCGCAGCGCCACGGTAAGAAAATTTATGGTCGGCTATGAGATGCTGGCAGAAAGCCAGCGTGACTTAACTGCAGAGCAAGCCGCGCAGCGTCTAAGAGACGTCAGTGACGTGCATTACAAAGAGGCCTAAGCCGAGTCTGTTACGCGTGAACGCCGCACGTGGCGTTGACCCACCGAATGCTATTTTTTAAGAGAAGAACCTTATGTCTGAACTGATCCAAAATGTGAAGAGCTCGTTCGAGAAGGTGCTAGGCTATGCGCCATCGCACATTATTCAAGCGCCGGGGCGCGTCAACTTGATTGGTGAGCACACCGACTACAACGACGGCTTTGTTCTCCCTTGTGCGATTAACTATCAAACGGTGGTGGCGGCGTCAAAGCGTGACGATAACCTCGTGCGCGTGGTGTCGGTTGATTACGGCAACGCCGTGGATGAGTTCGATATCACCCAAGCCATCACCTTTACGCAAGACAAAATGTGGGCCAACTACATTCGCGGTGTGGTCAAGTGTTTGTTGGCGCGAGGGTACACCTTCAACGGCGCGGACATTTCGGTCAGTGGTAATGTACCTCAAGGTGCGGGTCTCAGTTCTTCAGCCGCGTTGGAAGTGGTCATTGGTCAGACGTTTAAAGAGTTGTACAAGCTTGATATTTCTCAAGCCGAAATCGCACTCAACGGTCAGCAAGCGGAGAATGAGTTTGTGGGGTGTAACTGCGGCATCATGGATCAAATGATCTCCGCTGAAGGGCAAGAGAATCATGCGATGTTGCTAGATTGCCGTACGCTAGAGACTCAATCAGTATCGATGCCTGCAGAGATGTCAGTGGTGATCATCAACTCGAATAAAAAACGTGGGCTGGTCGATAGTGAATACAACACTCGCCGCGAGCAGTGTGAAGAGGCCGCACGTATTTTTGGTGTGCCTGCGCTGCGCGATGTCACTATTGAGGAGTTCAATTCCAAAGCATCCGAGCTTGATGCCATGGTGGCCAAACGCGCACGTCACGTCATTACCGAAAACGATCGCACTTTAGAAGCGGCACAAGCGCTGAGAAACAATGACATCAAACGCATGGGTGAGCTGATGGCCAAATCGCACGCCTCGATGCGTGACGATTTTGAAATCACCGTCAAAGAGATCGATGTGTTAGTCGAGATGGTCAAAAAGGTCATCGGTGACCAAGGCGGCGTACGGATGACCGGCGGTGGTTTTGGTGGCTGTATTGTAGCGCTTGTTCCGCCCGCGCTGGTGGGAGATGTTCGCGCCGTCGTTGAGGCGCAATACGAAGCGCAAACGGGGCTCAAAGCGTCGATCTATGTTTGCCAAGCCAAGCAAGGCTCTGGCCTGGTTACAGCGGAATAAGGAAAACCCATGACTCATGCTCTATTTGAGACCATGACGGCGCAGCCAGCCTATGATGGTGAGGCAGCGCAGTTGGTCGAATTGAACAACGCAGTGGGGACTCGCGTTGTGCTGATGGACATCGGAGCCACTTGGCTCAGTTGTCGTTTGCCTTTGGCGAGCGGGGAGCAACGTGAAGTGTTACTTGGTGTAGGGGCCATGGAAGACTTCCAGCACCAACAAGGTTACTTGGGGGTAACCGTTGGACGTTATGCGAACCGTATCGCCAATGGTTTTTTTCAGATAGAGGGTGAGTCCTATCAAGTGTCGACCAATCAAGCGGGTAATTGTCTGCATGGCGGCGCCGAAGGGTTTGATAAGCGACGCTGGCAGATCGTTGAGCGCAGCGAACAGCACGTTTTGTTTGCGTTGCACTCGAAAGATGGCGATCAAGGCTTTCCCGGCAATGTCACTGTTTCGGTGCGTTATCTGCTCAGCGACGACAATGCGCTGCACATTGACTATTTGGCGACCAGTGATAAAACCACGCCAATCAATCTCACCAATCACGGTTACTTCAATCTCAATGGCACCACTAGCGGGCTGGATGCGCGCGCGCATACCCTCTCTATTGAAGCTGACTACTACCTACCTACCACCGAGGTCGGGATTCCTTTGGGTGATCTGGTGAGCGTCGAAGGCACCAGTTTCGATTTTCGCCAACCAAAATCGGTTGCGGTAGACCTATTGGCTGACACGCAGCAGCAACAAGCCAAAGGTTACGATCACAGCTTCTTTCTCGCGCCAGAACGAGAGGTGAAGGCGCCGATCGCAACCTTAACAAGTCAAGATGAGCGCGTCAGCGTCAGTGTCATCACCACGCAGCCAGCGATTCAACTTTATACTGGCAACTGGTTAGGCGGCGCGCCAAGACGAGAAGGAGGCGAATATCAAGATTATGCGGGCATTGCGCTGGAAACTCAGTTTTTGCCTGACTCGCCCAACCACCCAGAGTGGCCGCAACCAAGTTGCTTGTTAAAGCCGAAAGAGCAGTATCGTCAGCAGACCATTTATCAGTTTATGTGTCATTAATACAACCGCCCTCAATGGAGGGCGGTCTCATAAGGTTTATCTCGCGGACAAGGTGCTGCTTATGACAGCCGCTCTACGGAATTTCTGCGCACCACCGTGGGCGAAAAAATGATGGTGTCGCTCTCTTCCGGTTCACCTTTGGCGAGTGCAAGGGCGAGCCTTGCGGCCTTCTCGGCCATCATCTGAATGGGGTAACGCACTGTCGTCAGCCTTGGATGAACATAGCGAGCAATCAAGCCATCATCGAACCCCATCATCGAAACCTGCTGCGGCACAGCAATGCCATTTTCATCGAGTACCGACAATGCGCCCGCCGCCATGTAATCGTTGTAAGCGACGACGCCAGTGATGGTCAACGACTTGGTGAGTAGGTTGGTCATTGCGATTTCACCGCCATCACTATTGGGCTCACCGTACTCAATATACGCCTTGGACAGATCGATCTTATGGTCTTTGAGCGCCGCTAAATACCCTTCAATACGTTGGCCCGAGTCTTCAATTTGATGCGAGGAGGCGATGCAGGCGATGTGTTTGTGGCCGTTACGAATCAGGTATTCCGTTGCGAGGTAGGCGCCTTTGTGGTTATCCAAAGAGATGCAACGTTCTGCGAGCGCAGGGATATGACGATTGATGATCACCATGCCTTTCACTTCTTTGGCATAGCCCTGAAGCTCTTCATCAGATAAGGCTTTTGAGTGGATGACTAACGCATCGCAGCGGTTATTGATCAAAAGCTCAATGGCTCGGCGCTCATCCTCTAAGCTGTGGTAGCCGTTGCCGACCAAGATATGCTTGCCATGCTCATGAGCAACGTTGTCGACCGCTTTGACTAACGTACCGAAAAACGGATCAGAGACATCCCCCACCAAAACGCCGACCGTATTGGTGCTTTGGCTCACTAAGGCTCTGGCTGCCGCGTTTGGGCGATAGCCCAGTTTGCTCATTGCTTGCGTGACGGCCGCGATGGAGGACTTGCTTGCTTTGGGGGATTTATTAATGACGCGTGATACCGTGGCGACCGACACACCGGCTTCTTTTGCGACGTCTTTGATTGTTGCCATCTTGAACCTCGTTTTCTGATGCGTTCATTAAACACCCATTGTGAAAATGACGCAATCATTGCGCGGTTTTAACGATGCAAATACGAGCCCTAGCGCTTGTTTTTACTGCTTTTAGGCTAGGTGTAAACGTTTCAAAATATCGCGCTTATTTCACCTGACGATAGCCACCAACGCATCGATATGCGGATGGTGCGCTTGGGTGACGCCCGCTAGGTTGCCATACTTCGGCTGGTGGCGATCATTTTCCAGTGGATGATGCCAGCCAAACGTTGAGTGGATAAACTGCTCGGCAAAGTTCTCGGAGATCTCCAAACAACCAGCCAACACGGTATCGACGTAGGTTTGCATGATGGGCATCAGTGAGCAAGGGGGGGCGGGCGCGTCTTTTATGTAGACCCAAACGCTGTCTTCGCGAGTAAGCGGTTGCGTCGTTTCAATATTGGCGTGGTGGATCGCCACGCGATGATAGCCGCGCTCACGGCGATCAAATTCGCTTATCTCGCCCGGTGAGATGGCGAGCAAAACGCCATTCACTAAGCCTTCCCCTCGATCAACCACCAAGGGGGAGAGGGTGTAACTGTCGTCCACTTTTCCCCAATAGCGTTTAAACCCGTGCACGACACTGGGAATAGCTGGAGCGGTTTTGCCTGTGAGTTGGCGTGAGGCGGAATTCATCAAACTGCCGTAACCGAAAATGTAGTGCGCCATGACTTTCTCCTCTGTTTTTTCTTTTAAGCTACCTTGCTCGCATACAAATGAAAAGCATCAATGTTGCGCATGTCCAGTTCGATTTGATGTAACTAAGACATCGTCACATGTGTCATTTAGACATCAATGATTGAGCTAATTACGTTTATCTTATTGATTCTATTAGATTGATTAAATGGTCTAATTATTGCTGTTAGTGGAGTCTTACTGATAGGGCCGCGTGTGGAGATTTAGGCTTGATTACGATTACAGATAAACAGCAGGAAGAGCGCATTACGCCCATTTGGCGCTTAGGGTTTCGTCCATTTTTTCTACTCGGCAGCGTCTACGCCATCGTGGCAATCGTTGGCTGGGTGTGGATGTTTCAGACTGGCCAGCCAGAAGCTCTGCAAGTGCCAGCTTTGTGGTGGCATGTGCATGAAATGGTGTTTGGCTTTGCAATGGCGATTGTGGCCGGTTTTCTGCTCACCGCGGTGCAAAACTGGACGGGAATCCAAGGTACAAAAGGCCCCTGCTTGATGCTACTGAGCCTACTTTGGCTTGTGCCGCGTGGCCTGTTTTGGGCGCCTGTGCCTCTGTGGTTCACTGCCACTATTGAAGCGCTATTTTTGCTGCTATTGGCCTATGAGGTCGGAAGGCGAGTGGTCAAAGCGAAAGGGTGGCGAAACTTGTTCTTTGTGCCGCTTATCGTGTTGGCGCTGGTGGCGAACTTTGCAAGTTATGCCGCAGTCAAAGGCGTTGCGCCATTTGCGTCAAGTAGCGTCTGGCAGGCGATGCTGTGGTGGTTCACCTTGCTGTTATCGGTCATGGGCGGCAGAGTGATCCCTTTCTTTACGGCGCGGCGTTTTGAGTTTACGCAAAGTGAACGTCTAGTGTGGCTAGAGTGGTGTGCCAATGGGCCACTCATAGCCCTGTTCATATTGAGCTTCTTCCCTTTAACTATGGCGCAAGTTGGTGCGCCGCTGATGGGGTTGGCCGGAGCTGCGCAGTCGATTCGGTTATACCGCTGGCGACCTTGGCGCACGTTTAGTGAGCCCTTGGTGTGGTCGCTGCATGCTGGCTACGCGTGCATACCGCTGAGCTTGTTACTGCGCGCCGCAATGGACGACCCTTTTGCCACCCATACGCTGCTGCATTTGTTTGCCATTGGCGCGCTTGGCGGCGTCATTCTGGCAATGATTGCACGCGTTGCCATGGGGCATACCGGTCGCTCGATTTATCAAGGGCCCAATATGTGCTGGGCTTTTTCTGCGCTGTTGTGCGCGGCGTTAGTGCGTGCGGTGCTGGTCGTGATATGGCCGGAGCATATGATCGGTTGGGTTAACCTCAGCGCCGGGTTATGGGTATTCGCCTTTGGGCTTTATGTGGTGAAGTTTGTGCCGATGTTACTCAAACCAAGAGTCGATGGTCACCCCGGTTGAGCGCATTCATACAAAGAGTGTGAGAATAAACAGAAGAGACGAATAGAAAAAGGGTTGGCATGGTGCCAACCCTTCATTGTCGTTGATGACCTAGTGCATCATTAGTTGTTGCTGTGCAGTTCTGAGTTAAGCTCTACCGCAGTTTTGTTGGCAAGGCACTCGATTTGACCGGTCACCGAGTTGCGGCGGAACAGCAGATCCGAAACGCCTGCGAGGTCACGAGCTTTCACCACTTCGACTTCGTTACCTTGTGAATCGAGCATGCGCACTTTAGAACCCGCCGTCACGTAAAGACCAGACTCAACCGTACAACGATCACCCAGTGGGAAACCAAGACCCGCGTTCGCGCCAAGTAGCGAGTTCTCACCAATCGAGACCACGACAGTACCGCCGCCTGATAGGGTACCCATGATAGACGCACCGCCACCGATATCCGAACCGTCACCCACAACCACACCCGCAGAGATACGGCCTTCTACCATGCTCACACCTGTGGTACCGGCGTTGAAGTTAATAAAGCCTTCGTGCATCACGGTGGTGCCTTCACCGACGTGTGCGCCAAGACGAACGCGTGAGGTGTCTGCAATACGAACGCCCGCAGGCACAACGTAATCCACCATTTTCGGGAACTTGTCGACACAATCGACCGTCAAAGTACGACCTGCTAGGCGCGCATCCATTTGACGCTCAGCCAATTCTGGTAGATCGATTGGGCCTTCGTTGGTCCATGCGATGTTGTGCAGTAGGCCAAAGATGCCATCCAGCACCGTGCCGTGCGGCTTAACTAGGCGGTGAGAAATCAGCTGTAGCTTGAGGAAACCTTCCGCCACGGATGCTGGTTTGTCATCTGTCGCAAGTACCACAAGGACCAATGGTTGGGCAGACTGTGCCGCTTTCTCTGCAAACGAGGCGTTCGCCACATCACCGTGAGCAGCAAAGGCAATGGCAAGCTCTGCACTTTGCGCCGCAGAGATTTCGATGGCCTGGTTACCTTGCTCGTAACCTGCCACGGTCGCTACTGCGTCAACCAGCGCATCCGCTGGGTTGAGCACTGGGTTTGGAAAAAACGCTTCGATGATTTTTCCGTCACGGTTTTTAGTCGCGCTACCAAACGCAAGTGAGAAGTAAGCCATGTTGAATCTCCATTGTCTAAATTAGGCATTAGCGGGGGTGCCGCTATCAATTGAATTCATCATAAAGAGAGCGACCCAGAACTTAAAGACCGAGGATCGATAAAGTCCGTAAGTCGATATTTTTTGTCTCTTTAGCGATATGTAGTCTCTTTAGAGATATATGGCTTCTTTAGCCATATAAGCTAATCCTGAATGAAAAAAGCCCACACCTAAGTGTGGGCTTGCTTTGAGACTTTACTAAACTGATTGGCGTTGCGCTTATTGCGCATTATGCGTTGTCGCTTTATATCGTCCAACCATAGCGTCCAGTGAGCTTGGACGCCGGAGGCAAAATTACTTTTTGCCTAGGTCTGAAGAGTGCTCAGATAGGAATGCTGCCACACCTTTTGGTGATGCATCCATACCTGCTTTACCTTCTTCCCATTGTGCTGGGCATACTTCACCGTGTGTTTGGTGGAAGTTTAGTGCGTCTACCATACGTAGCATTTCGTCGATGTTACGACCTAGAGGAAGATCGTTCACAACTTGGTGACGAACAAGACCGTCTTCATCGATTAGGAACGAACCACGGAAAGCCACACCTGCTTCTGGGTGCTCTACGTCGTACGCTTTACAGATTTCGTGTTTCACGTCTGCAATCAGTGGGTATTTCACCTGACCGATACCGCCATCTTCGATAGCAGTGTTACGCCATGCGTTGTGAGAGAATTGAGAATCGATAGAAACACCGATCACTTCAACGCCTTTCGCTTTGAAATCTTCGTAGCGGTTATCAAAAGCGATCAGCTCAGATGGGCAAACGAATGTGAAGTCTAGCGGGTAGAAGAAAACAACCGCTTTCTTACCTTTTGTAAACTCTGCAAAGTTGAAGTTTTCAACGATTTCACCGTTACCTAGAACAGCTGCTGCAGTAAAATCAGGGGCTTGACGACCTACTAGTACCATTTTTATTGCTCCTAAAAGTATGGTTTGTTCCAAGCATTGGAGTGGTCTCCTTTGCTTAGTCCGTGTTTTTGCGAGACAAAGTGTAGTACAAATTGTAGTATTGAAATAAATGAATTAATTAGATTAAGTTAATCGAAAAAAGCGATAATGCCAAAAGGGTTAACTGGATCAATGCCTAGCTAGAAGTTATCAATAAATCTATGAATAAGTGGCCTAGCCTCAAGCAGTTACATTATTTGGTGACTCTGCATGAAACCCGTCATTTTAGCGATGCCGCTGAAAAATGCTTCGTCAGTCAATCAACCCTAAGTAAAGGCATTCAGAATTTAGAAGATCTGATTGGCTGCCCCCTCTACGAAAAGAAAGACAAAAAAAGCCCGTTAGTGTTCACCCATGTTGGCGAGCAAGTGGTCAAGCATGCACGTGAATTGCTTGCTCGTGGCCAAGATCTCGCCGAGCTTGGCCGTCTTTGCCAAGAAGATGAGATGCATGGGCAGTTAAAAGTGGGCTGCATACCGACGATTGCGCCCTTTCTTCTCTGTGACTTGGTGCAAGAGGTCAACACACGCTTTCCCAACTTGCATCTTCTATTACGTGAAGATACCACGACCAATTTGCTTGCCGCGCTGCGTCAGGGAGAGTTGGATGTGCTGATTCTCGCCATGCCAGTGGACATTGGTGAGATGGAAAGCAAAATTGTGGGCAGCGATCCATTTCGTATGATCATCAGCCGCCATCAAGCGGACGCGATCCGCACTCCGATTAAGTACGCAGATCTGCCCGACGAATCGGTCTTCTTACTAGAACGAGAGCACTGCCTGACCGAACATGCTGTCTCTGCCTGTCAATTAACCGACAAAGAGAAGATCAATCCGTTCTCTGCCACCAGTCTACATACGTTAGTGCAGATGGTGGCGAATGGACTCGGTACTACTTTTATTCCACAAATGGCCATCGACCACGGTCTTATCGACAACCAAAACTTGGTGGTGGTGGATGCCCCTGGGCAGCAAGCCCATCGTCATATCGGGCTGGTTTGGCGCCCAAGTTCGTCACGTGTGGCGACTTTTCATCGTCTAGCTGATGTGGTTTCACAACTGCTCTAGCAAATAGTCGTAAGGCTATTGCGTTCTGTTGTTGCGATTTCTCGCTAAAATGCACACTGCTTTTTCGGGTAAAGTTAGCATTTTATTCTGTTCGTAAACTTTGACGTGTAAAATTTCACAACAAAACTTTGATGAAGCTTTCATTAAATTGTGAAATTTCACACTGTCAATTTTACAGCCCAAACAAAAGGGGCTGTTTAATCTTTGTCCTTCTAGGGCGCTCAAAGTCATCTGAGACAGGCGTTACCCCTTTCTATAAAAAATCAAACGTTCGTTTGAAACGCGTTCACATGCCTAATTTTACTGTAATTAAATTACGTAATTTGTTACGAGTTTGACACAGAAATAGGGCCTTTATCTCGATCGGGATAAAACTTTGAATTTAACGTTTTGTTTACTTTAGGTCTTTTACTCTATCCAGGTTTGGTATAGCTTAAATGCAGGCCTAGTAAGACTTATGTCTAGATTGCAAACCCAGAGAAGGTTAGTGAAAGTAGAGCCGGACAAGAAAAAATAAGCGGATAAAAACAGCAGCGACACTGAGCAAGTCGGAATGCAAAAGTGTTGTTTAATAGTTACAAATGAACATTCGCTAAGAAACGTGAATCATACAAGAGAGCAAAAATAAGGGACATCACTATGCTTGCAAACACACCAGACAGAGACACCCTATCACAGGACCCAAATGGTCAAGCTCGTCGCAATAAAATGAGCGCCCAAGAAGGCATGCTTGAGGTTACTGGCTCCCTTTCGCCACAACATCAGGCAATTTTCCCTGTTGAAGCCCAAACCCTATTATCTCTGTTGTGTGAGCAGTTTGCGCCGCGTGTGGATGAGCTGCTGGCGGCACGTGAAGTACGCCAAGCGGCCATCGATGGTGGGCAACTCCCAGACTTTTTGCCTGAGACGCAAGACATCCGTGAAGGCAGTTGGAAGATCTTAGGGATTCCTGACGATCTGCAAGATCGCCGAGTAGAAATCACCGGCCCGACAGACAGAAAAATGGTCATTAACGCTTTGAATGCCAACGTTAAAGTGTTCATGGCCGACTTCGAAGACTCTATGTCACCTGCTTGGGATAAAGTGTTGGACGGACAAATTAACTTGCGCGACGCGGTAAGAGGGGAGATCAGTTACACCAACCCTGACAATGGCAAGCACTACCAATTGAATGACGATCCAGCGGTGTTGATTTGTCGTGTACGTGGTCTCCATTTAAAAGAGAAACACGTGACGTTTAACGGCCAAATTATCCCCGGAGCTCTGTTTGATTTCGCGCTCTACTTCTACAACAACTACCAAGCGCTTCTTAAAAAAGGCAGCGGCCCTTACTTCTACATTCCCAAGTTGCAATCCCACAAAGAAGCGCAGTGGTGGAGTGAGGTGTTCCATTTCACCGAAGATTACTTTGGTCTGGATACGGGCACCATTAAGGCTACCGTTTTGATTGAAACCTTGCCTGCGGTATTCGAAATGGACGAGATCCTCTTTGCGCTCAAAGAGCACATTGTTGGCCTCAACTGTGGCCGTTGGGACTACATCTTCAGTTACATCAAAACATTGAAAAAGCACCCAGATCGCGTGTTGCCAGACCGCCAAGTGGTCACGATGGACAAGCCGTTTTTGAACGCCTACTCACGCTTGTTAGTGCGCACTTGTCACAAACGCGGTGCCTTTGCGATGGGGGGAATGGCGGCCTTTATTCCAGCCAAAGATCCAGTACAAAACCAGCGCGTGCTAGACAAAATTCAAAACGACAAATCGCTAGAGGCGAATAATGGTCACGATGGCACTTGGGTCGCTCACCCAGGTCTTGCGGATACCGCAATGGCGGTGTTTAGCCAAGTGCTTGGCGAGCGCCGAAATCAATTGGATGTCACACGAGAAGACGATGCGCCTATCACGGCAGAGCAGCTACTTGCCCCGTGTGAAGGCGAGCGCACCGAAGAAGGGATGCGACACAATATTCGCGTCGCGCTGCAATACATCGAGGCGTGGATCTCGGGCAACGGCTGCGTTCCCATCTACGGCTTAATGGAAGATGCCGCGACCGCTGAGATCTCTCGCGCCTCTATCTGGCAATGGATAGCGCACGGCAAAACTCTTGATAACGGTCAAGTGGTCACCAAAGCCTTGTTTGAACAATATCTCGCTCAAGAGATCGAGGTGGTGAAACAGGAAGTGGGCGAAGCGCGTTATCAAGCAGGGCGCTTTACCGAGGCGGCTGACTTGATGGCCAAGATGACCACCAGTGATGAGTTGGGGAATTTCCTCACCATCCCAGGCTATGACTACTTAGATTAACCACGGATTTACCCATAACTATCGTTTACCGGTAACTATCGTTTTATTAATAACAATAACGTGAATGCAGATGGCGGGTAAGGTTGTACCGCCACACCATCTAACAAAAGAAACAAAAGGATCGTGCGCCGCCCCTACCGGCAAGCACTCAAAACAAGAGGGATAGACCAATGACAAACTTAACTCGTCGCCAACAGATCGAAGCTCTAGAAAAAGACTGGGCAACCAATCCACGCTGGAAGCATGTGAAACGTCCATACACGGCTGAAGAAGTGGTCGAACTACGCGGCTCTATGGTGCCGGCTAACACCATCGCTCAGCGCGGTGCAGATAAATTGTGGTCATTGGTCAATGGCAGCGCCAAAAAAGGCTACGTGAACTGTTTGGGTGCACTGACCGGTGGTCAAGCAGTACAACAAGCCAAAGCTGGGATTGAAGCGATTTATCTCTCAGGTTGGCAGGTGGCAGCGGACAACAACACCGCGTCTACCATGTACCCAGACCAATCGCTCTACCCGGTGGATTCTGTCCCTTCAGTGGTGAAACGCATCAATAACTCGTTCCGTCGCGCTGACCAGATCCAGTGGTCAAACGGTAAATCACCCGAAGATGAAGGCGGCATTGATTACTTCTTGCCTATCGTTGCTGACGCAGAAGCTGGTTTTGGTGGTGTACTCAACGCGTATGAGTTGATGAAGTCGATGATCGATGCGGGCGCCGCGGGTGTGCACTTTGAAGACCAGCTAGCGTCAGTGAAAAAATGTGGCCATATGGGCGGTAAAGTATTAGTACCGACTCAAGAAGCGGTGCAGAAATTAGTGGCAGCGCGCCTGGCCGCCGACGTTTCGGGCACGACTACCTTAGTGATTGCCCGTACCGATGCGAACGCCGCCGATTTGTTGACCTCTGACTGTGACCCATACGATGCGGACTTTATTGTTGGAGAACGTACACAAGAAGGCTTCTACCGAGTACGCGCTGGCATCGACCAAGCGATTGCGCGTGGTCTTGCTTACGCTCCGTATGCGGATCTCATCTGGTGTGAAACCGCCACGCCGTGTCTTGAAGAAGCGCGTAAGTTTGCTGAAGCGATTCATGCCGAGTACCCAGATCAACTGTTGGCGTACAACTGCTCGCCATCATTTAACTGGGAGAAAAACTTGGATGCAGAGACCATCGCCAAGTTCCAACAAGAACTGTCGGATATGGGCTACAAGTACCAGTTCATCACTCTAGCGGGTATCCACAACATGTGGTTCAACATGTTCGAACTGGCGCACGACTATGCGAAAGGCGAAGGCATGCGCCACTACGTGGAGAAAGTGCAGCGTCCTGAGTTCCAAGCGGCAGAAAAAGGCTATACCTTCGTTGCGCACCAACAAGAAGTGGGCACCGGGTACTTTGATAAGATGACCAACACCATCCAAGGTGGTCAATCATCAGTGACTGCATTAACCGGCTCAACCGAAGAAGACCAATTCTAGTAGTCCCCACCCTTATGAGTCTTATGTGGGATAACAAAATGCAGGCTGTTATCCCCATGACTCAACTGTTTAGGCATTTGTATTGACATGCTTTTGAGCGGCCATCGGTCGCTCTTTTTTGTTTTCCATCATCAAGTCACCAGTGGTACTCTGCGCATCTTACCCCTTATCAACTGATCGTCATGGAACTCACCTTAGATATTTTCACCCTGCTGTTTTTTGTCGCGGCATTCGCTGGCTTTATTGATGCGATGGCAGGGGGAGGCGGGCTTATTACGCTTCCGGCTTTGTTGGCCGTAGGCATCACGCCAGCACAGGCGTTGGCGACCAATAAGCTACAAAGCTCATTTGGGAGTTTCTCCGCAACTTGGTATTTTGTTCGGCGCGGCATTGTTAATTTGAAAGCGATGCGCCTTGCGATTCTCTGCACCTTTGTCGGCGCTGCACTTGGCGCCCAAGTCGTGCAATACATTGATGCTGGCGTCTTAACCAGTTTGATTCCGCTGCTGCTGGTGGCGATCTCGCTCTATTTTCTTTTGATGCCAAAGACCAAGGCGCAATCGGGCGAGCCTCGACTCTCTGAAGCGATGTTTGCACTCTCGGTCGGTGGGGGCGTGGGGTTCTACGACGGTTTTTTTGGGCCGGGGACAGGTTCGATTTTTACGGTTTGCTTTGTCGCGTTAGGCCACTACTCCTTAGTGGATGCGACGGCAAGAACCAAAGTCCTGAACTTTACTTCGAACATCGCCGCGCTGTTACTATTTGTTCTGGCAGGTTTACCGATTTGGGAGCTAGGGCTAGTGATGGCGGTCGGCGGTTTTCTCGGCGCTAGATTGGGGGCGAAAGTGGTAATCGCGCAAGGTCAGAAGTGGATTCGCCCGCTGGTCATTATTATGTCGATGTTGATGGCGCTGAAGTTACTCTGGGAACAGCATCAGAGTACCATTTTGGCTTGGTTTTAGAGCGCAGAATTCAATCAAAGCACTGTGAATAGATTAGAAAAAAAAACAGTCGATTAGAGAATAAAAAACGGCGCGAGATGCGCCGTTTTTTTATGATGGTGTCGAGCTTACAAAGACTCGGTAAATGTACGAGCAATAACGTCGCGCTGCTGTTCAGGCGTCAGCGAGTTAAAACGTACTGCGTAACCAGAAACACGAATCGTTAGCTGAGGGTATTTCTCAGGGTGAGCAACGGCGTCTTCAAGGGTTTCACGCTTAAGAACGTTGACGTTTAGGTGTACCCTTGTTTATCCAGTATGACTAGAAACCTTAATTTTTTGACCTTTGAAAATTATGACTTAAATCACTGTATATGCATACATTGCCGTATAGGCTAGGTGTATCGGTTAATAACAAATGCAGTGGTCTGCCTATGGAAAGTGAAGACAATCTCTTTGGATGGGGTAATCAATACAACTACTTTATTACCAGCCTGACGTGTGACTTGTACCCAAGGCTAAAAGTAAAACTCTCTGATGATGGTGAGTTCACTCCATGCGCTCCTGCTAGGTCAACCAACAAGGTTAATGATCTTCCTCAAATTGTAAGTGCTGATGGGAGGCTGGTCTATCCCATGAACTTGTACTTAACAGTGTGTGCACGCAAAACACAGAACATTAATACAAGCGCTAAAGCACTTCTTATGTATTGTCGATGGCTTGATTTTAACAATCGGTCTTACAAGGATGTATATGCGGAACCAGAAGATGGCTCCCCTCACCTTTTTGGAAGGTTTTTGATTCGATGTATCAAAAACCGAAATAAAGATCCATATAAGCCCACATTAGCCTTGTCTACTGCCAAAACGTATATGCGAATCATCATCGATTTTTACAAGTGGATGCATAAGGAAGGGGTATTCATTTGGACTGATAACGTAAAGCCGTTCATCTTTTCATATAAGCGCATATTTAGAAACTCGAAGAAGCATGTTGACATGCTATCCCATACTAGAAGAAATCAAGAGATCGTGGTTCAAACCACACACTTAATGAAGGAGTTTCCTAAGAATGCCGAGGTGGAGGAATTCAAAAAGCTTAAGCCGCTAACAAGAGACTCGTTGGACATACTAGAGGGTTATATTCAATCTGTAGAGTTTCCAGTGAGAGATAGGTTAGTCATAGAGCTTGCCTATTATGGAGTGTAGTGGTCAACTAAATCCGGACACTTTGTTAGGCCGATTCTCGGCTTTAGCGGGCGGCAGCCCATCATTGTGCTGGTGCGGGCGCTGCCAGTTGTAGTAATCCATCAAAAACAGACCCACGTCTCGCCTCGCTTCACAAGCTGTCATGTAGCCTGTTGATGGGCTCCATTCTGTCTTTAAGCTACGGAACAAGCGCTCCATTGGCGCATTATCCCAACAGTTGCCACGGCGACTCATGCTCTGTGTTATCTGATAACGCCATAGCCGTTGTCTGAACTTCCGGCTCGCATATTGGCTGCCTTGGTCTGAGTGAAACATGACTCCACGAGGGCATCCTCGTTGCTGGTAAGCCATATCTAGGGCTTTCACAACCAAGTCTGCATCAGGCTTTTCTGACATCGCCCAACCTATGACTCGCCGGGTATGAAGGTCGATAACAGCAGCCAAGTAGTGCCAACGACTGCCAGCCCAGATATATGTGATATCCCCGCACCAGACTTTATTAGGTTTGACAACGTCGAACTCCCTTTCTAGTCGATTCGGGATATCCGGTCGTTCCATCTGCGCTGATTTATAAGAATGAGAGCCAGGTTGCTTAGACAACAACCCTGCCTCTTTCATCAGGCTACGCACTTTGAAACGACCAACCTGATATCCCAGCTCCTGCATCATTGACTTTAGCGAACGACTCCCTGCAGAACCACGACTCGCCTTGAATAGGCGACGAAGCTCACTTCGGAGTTTTAGTCGCTCAGGATCGACACTACGTTTTCGGGCCTTGTACTCATAGAAACAGGACGTGGAAATACCAAAAGCGGAGCAGACCAGTTCAGTGGACTCTTGCTCTCTTAACTGGTCTATCAGTGCGTACGTTCGAACTCGTCCGCCATCAAGAGAGCTGTTGCCTTTTTTAGAATCGCTTTTTCTCGTTCTAGCCGGTTGATGCGGGCCTCAAGCTCTTGAATCTTCTGCTGCTCAGGCGTCAAAGCCTTGCTGCTGGGAGTTTTACCATCACGCTCGGCCTGAAGTTGACTGACCCAGCGGCGGAGTACTGTCTCCCCAACATCCAAAGATCGACTGGCTTCAGCAACCGAATAGCCTTGATCCAGCACTAGGCACGCGGCCTCTAATTTAAACTCAGCAGTAAATGAGCGACGCTTTCTAGTCATTAAACACCTCTTGTTACGGTGGCAAGTTTACCACCTAAAGTGATGTCCGGGATCATTAGACCACTACATTGGGAAATCAGCGCCCTTGGACAAGGGTATCAATATCAAAGACTATTGTTTAACCACTCTACGAGAAAAGGGTTTGAGGGCTACATTCTTCCCAGAGACCTCCGTAACGAGATTAAGTGTTTTGCTGCTCTGGAGCTGCTAACCGAACAGGGGAGGTACGGTTATGCTTCCATTGTTGATACTGTAGGAAAGTTGACGCAAATAGCACTAATAGCAAGTGAAGTTGGCATATCTAGCTTCTCTCAAATAGATGAAGAAGCCATACTTATGATGATTGACCATGGTTTGAAAGTAGATGATAAAGGTAATAAAAATCTATCTGCGATCAATAGAATGGTTCAAGTTCAAGACCACTTACCAATTGATATAGAGATCAATAGAACTCTCAAACCATCCCATTTCAGCAAAGTGAGTCAACAAACTGATCAGCACTTAACAATTCCCTACAAAATCTACTTTGATTTGCTACGTGATGCGATCTCAGATATTGAGGAAGCCTTTGATGACAGAAAAAGTTTAGAGGAGGCTGTTAGAAAGTACATCCTTCATTCCAAACTAGTTAATGAAGAATGTGCACGAAGAGTTAGGTATGGAGAGCTTGAGCTTGAAAGTGTAATTCTAAGTGATGAGATAATAAAGAAACTGTCCGACGCTTTTTGTGAACATAACGTCCCAATTGTAGATAATGGCAAGAACTCGCAATGGCTCTCTGTCTGGAGTAGCTGTGAAGTCACCAGTATTCATGGTGCTCAGACAGGAGAGGTGTGGAGCAGCTTTGAAGTTAAGGTCGGTAAAAGGTTATTTACCAGCCGCGCTGATTTTGCAGAATATATCCGCAACCTTAATTCTAAGGCCGCGTTTTTGGCTATGGCTTTGAGCGCTATGAGAATTGGTGAGCTATTTGAACTTTCGCCAGTTTATGGTGCTCAAGACCACATCAAAATTGGTGCTGGCACAGTCTATTGCTTTACGACTAAGCAAGAGAAGTTGACTTTAGACTCACAGACAGCAGATGATGTTTATGTGACTAACCTTGCAGGCTTTAAGTCTTTTCATGTGCTTAATGCGATACACCGCCCCTACAGAAAAATGTTTGTAAAAGGTTCGAATAGTAAATTCTTCGCCGCCTTGTCTGAACCATATAACCCAAAACCAATAGATAAAACAGGATTGGGTAAAACTATTAATGACACCATAAAGCGCATTTACAAAGGAAAATTAACATTAACCATTGAAGATGTTGATGCTCTTAGAGTTTCAGAACCATCACACAGCAACCTACCAAGTGTTGGTGAACAATTCCCATATACTAATCACCAATGTCGTCGAAGTTTTGCGTTTTACGTAATTGGTTTAGAGCTAATGGACTTCCCACAGCTCAAACAACAATTAGGGCACATTTCTAAGGCAATGACTCGTTGGTACGCAAGGAATGCCCATTCATTTAAAACTTTGTATAGCGAACTTTCTGAAGAACGTGCAAACCGCTCATCTCGGACTCTAGCTCGTATTTACAATAGATTGGCGAACAAAGAGCGTTTGGCAGGAGGCTACGGTAAGAGCTTATCCAAAGAGGTGATTGAAAATAATAATTATTTTAGCGAGGGAGTTAATGGCAGAAAGCTGTCCGCTGAATATTGGAAGGAACAGATTCAAGCTGGAAAAGTTCATATACATGCCATAGGAAAAGGTATGTACTGTACAAAAATTTCTTGTTCAGTACGTGCAGCCATAGATTTATCAGAGTGTACAGATTGCGCATGGGACATCTTAGAAGATGCGACTGTGGCTGAGTCACTACGCATGACTGCCATGCGTAATTTATTGGTTTTGCAAGAATCAGATGAGTTGAACGGGAGTTCAGCGGCCAAGTTGGTTATGGATATACGCTCCGCTGAGAAAGTAATGTTGGATTTAGGTTTCCCTCACGAGATCTTTGTTGTACCTCAAGGGGTTGCTCAACTTATTCCTGCGACAAACGTCTAGGAGACTGTTATGGCACGTAGTAAAGAACGCTCAAATAAGGCTATGCTTGATGCAATTGAAAGGATTGTGTCTGGCACATACACCAGTCAAGACCTGAAAAAACAAAAGGTCGTGAGGCTGAATGACAAAAATGTACAGATAGAGGCGGGTCTAACTCTAGGGGCTATTCGTCATCACCCTGATATCAAGAAGAGAATTGTAGACATCAACAATGCCAGAAACGAACTGGATAAAGTCAGTGAACTACAGACGAAAGTAGATAAGCTCAAAAAGGAAAATACAAAGCTAAAAGCAGAGAATGCAGCTTTGAACTTGAAGATTAAAAGGGATGCCGACTCTTGGGAGGAAAAGTTAGCATCTCATCATCAAGCAATAACGGCGCTATTCTTCAAAATTCCTCTAGCAGATAGAGAGGAAGCAATGAAGACCATTGATATGAGCAACAAAGACAATGTTACAAATATCAATGCTAAGACTCGTAAGTAACTTGTAAGTATTGAGCTTTCCCCCTAAATTAACACCATGACTTTGATGAGACTTCTAATACACTAGAACTAATGGAGATCTCAAAATGAAAAAGCGATACACGGAAGAACAAATCATCAAGGCGATTAAACAGCATGAAGCTGGTGCTAAGGTTGACGACATCTGTCGCGACATGGGGATATCATCGGGCACTTTTTATAACTGGCGCAGCAAGTATGCAGGGCTAGAAGTGAATGAGGCCAAAAGGCTGAGAGAGCTTGAATCTGAGAACAATAAGCTTAAGCGGCTCCTCGCGGAGAAGTTGCTCGAAGTCGAAGCAATGAAGGATGTTGTGTCAAAAAAGTGGTAACGCCATCTTCTCGAAAGCTTATTGCTCGATACCTTATTGACACTCACCGACTGAGTGAAAGAGCGGCCTGTAAGCTTGCGTGTTTGAGTCGAACGGCGTTTCGATACAAAGCTAAAAACCCTGTAGATAGGGCCTTACGAGAACGTTTAAAAGCGTTAGCCGTTCAATATTCCCGTTATGGCTATCTGATGCTGCACAGTTTACTAAAAGCAGAGGGCTTAGTTGTGAATAAGAAGCACACGTATCGTATTTACACTGAGGAAGGACTGCAAGTCAGAACGAAGAAGCGCAAAAAGCTACAGCGCCCGAGACTAGTTATGAATTCACCCACAAGAGCCAATCAACGCTGGTCGATGGACTTTGTCTCTGACCAATTGAGCAATGGTAGACGTTTTCGTGTGCTCAATGTCGTTGACGATTTTTCACGAGAACTCATTGGGCAGCTGGTGTCCCTATCAATCAGTGGCCAACAAGTTGCCCGTTTTTTAACTCAACTAACCGAGGTGCGCAGCAAGCCAGATAACATTGTTTGCGACAACGGGACGGAATTTACCAGCAAAGCCATGTTCTTTTGGTCAAAGACAACGTCGGTAACACTCGCCTTTATTCAACCAGGTAAACCGACTCAAAATGCCTTTGTGGAGAGCCTAAACGGCAAGTTCAGAAATGAGTGTCTCAATCAACACTGGTTCCGCACTCTGGATGAAGCACGTTACGAAATAAATCTATGGAGAGAGCACTACAACCATATTCGACCACATAGCTCTCTAAATTATATGTCGCCAATTGATTATGCCAATCAAGTGGCGTAAACGTGGGAAACTTCATCGAGGCGGTGGTATTAATCTCGGGGAAAGGTCACTGGTAACCAGTAGTGAAGGGGCAACGTTTGGTGGTTTATATAGAAGTATTCAGTTAAGGTCGATCATCAAGCAAGCACAAGGTTCTCCTTTATACCTCTTAGCTTGTCAAGTCATTCAAGATATTGTTCTAGAACCATTGCTTGATGAAAGCAATGATATCGGTGCGGTGGCGGTTGATGACGACTACCCGAAATATGACATTTACAATCATGCTGGAGATAAGAAACTGACCCTCGGCTTCGAAGAAGTAGACGAAAGCACTTTGATCCTGATATTGATCGGCGAAGGTGAGAATATAAAGGCTACTGTAAGGTTTGTTGATTCGGAAAAGAAAAGGTTCGAGGTCGATAGAGATATGGGGGGACGCTTTACGTTAGAGTGTAAAAAAGCTATCAGCAGGCATTTAATCAGTGGGTAGTAACCGACTGATGGGCACGTCTTTCAGAATCCTACAGAGTACCTATATTTTTCGATAACCATTTATATAAGGGTAAGGTATTTAATCAAGTTCTGACATGAAAAGGCATTAAATATCAGAAGGATAGAGTGAATGACAAAAAGAACAGAACAAGAAATTTTTGATGAGCTAGAGCAACTATCTTCCAACGAAGGGTTTATCGATGTTTTATCATTTTTATGCTGGAAAGATACATTTGTCCATGGGGAAAATGGCACCTTAGACGAAGAAGCTTTTGCTAACAATTTTGATCGCTCCAAATTATGCCGCACCGAGCTAGCAACACTCTATGGCTTGATGTGCAAATCAGGGGTTTCTGGCGGCAGTTTAACACTTAGTGAAACACTTGAATATGCTAAGCAGGTTTATAGTTTGTTCGAGGAGCTGCACAGGTCATTTTACAATGTGAAAGGCATTGATAGCGCACTGGAAACGCTAGAATCATTCAAGAATATAATAAATGACTCTGCTTTCATGAGGGAGGCTATCTTCTATAGTGGGGAGAGTGTATTCAAGCACCAGTATCGTGATTTAGTAAAAATCAGATACCAAAAAGATAACGAATGGCTCAAGGAAAACAAAGGCTTTGTCATTGAGGACGCCGTAACTGTTTTGGAGACTATTGATAAGCTACAACTGATGAAGCTTAATGCCTTTGTACCTAAGACTTTCCAAAGTGAAAATCAGGCGCAGTTCTCCTCAGCTTTTTTCTTTAGTGCCGATGAATTAGATAGTCAGTCTGGGCTTAGTAAAGACGTCATTTTGAATGTTCTTTCTGCGCTGTCCTCATTACCCACTAGTGGAATGAGTGCATTCTCTAGTGCTGATGACTTTAACCATAGGAACGCTTTCCCAATTCTCAAGCTAGGTGATAATTCATTTGCTTCTTTCTTATCTTTCTCTAATTGGGAATCTTTATATGAAAGCCCCTTCTTCTGGTTCAATGCAGATAATACCTATAAAAAGATAGCGAGCGACCACAGGGGTGAGTTCACAGAAGAATTTACAGCGAATCGCCTAAGAAAAGTGTTCTCCCCTCAAAATGTATACACAAACATTGATATATACGATGGGAAAAACAAGGCGGGTGAAATTGATGTTCTGGTAGTTCATGGTAACTATGCAATCGTGGTACAAGCGAAATCAAAGAAGCTTACGATTGAGGCTAGAAAAGGAAACTCAAAGCAACTTAAGTCAGACTTCAAAGCTGCTGTTCAAGATGCGTATGACCAAAGCTACCTTTGTGCTGAACTACTTCAAAGAAAAGATGTTACGTTTAAGGACGAAGAGGGAAATGTTGTTGCTTTGACACATGACTATGAATCGATATTTCCTGTATGCATTGTTTCGGATCACTACCCTGCTTTAGCCTCCCAAGCACAGCACTTTTTGAAGCATGCCGTTACTGAAACTATTAAGCACCCATACGTAATGGATGTGTTCTTGATAGATATGATGACAGAAATGCTAAGCTCGCCATTGTATTTTTTAGATTTCTTTATCAAGAGAAGTGATTATGGTGACTCAATACAATCTAATCATGAGTTAACAACACTTTCGTGTTATATCATTCAAAATCTATATTTTGTCGAAAATCCAGATATGGTAATGCTTGATGATGACGTCTCTTCGTCACTAGAGCTAGCAATGTTAGCAAGACGTGAAGACGGTTTTGAACATATACCTAGAACACCAAGAGGAATACTCACAAATTATTCTGGAACACACATCGGTAACATCATTGATGATATCAAAGACTCATGCGACTTGGGCCTAATGAAATTAGGGTTCCACATTCTCTCGCTCAGTGAAGATTCTGGAAATATTATTAATGATGCCATTTCACAAATGGTTGCGCTTCACAGAAAAGATAACAAACATCACGATGCCACCTTACCAATATTAGAGGCAAGAAAAGGCTTAACGATCCATGTTAACAATGATGCGGATGATATATCGAGTAAACGTCTGGCAAGTCACTGTGAAAAGAGAAAGTACACATGCAAGGCTGATGAGTGGGTAGGTTTGTGCATTAATCCTGTTTCTTCGAGATTTAGATTTGCTACTTATCATCGGTCAAAATGGGAACCCTCAATTTCTATGGACAAATTGGTCGAGAGCTTACCTAAGATAAGCGAATTACATGAAGTGAAAAATGGGCGGGTTGACTTTCAAGGCAATCGGAAGACTAGGGGGAAAATAGGACGTAACTCCTTATGCCCCTGTGGTAGCGGAAAAAAATATAAGCGATGCTGTATCTAATGGGGAAGTGCAGGTAACGCCTTGCCCACTTGTGCTAACAAGTACAAAAAAGGCGCTCATTGAGCGCCTTTTTTCTCTAAACTGAACTACCTTATAGAGATTCAGTAAACGTACGTGCGATAACGTCACGTTGTTGTTCTGGAGTTAGAGAGTTGAAGCGCACAGCGTAACCAGATACACGGATTGTTAGCTGAGGGTACTCTTCTGGGTGCTTAACAGCATCTTCTAGAGTTTCACGACGGAGCACATTTACGTTCAGGTGTTGACCGCCTTCGATCTTCGGAGCCGCTTCGATTGCAACTTCACGAGACTCGTATTCACCTAGATCAGTAGCTGGAACTACTTGGTCAGCTTCGTAGCCAGAAGTTGCTGCAACACAACGAGCTTCGTTCTTTTCAGTGTCTAGCAACCAGATTGAGTTCAGTAGTGAATCGTTAGCTGCTTTTGTGATTTGAATACCTTGGATCATAGTGGTTTTCCTTTTGATTTGATTTTAAATTTTATGACTTATTCTGATCTTTACTTTGTTCTTTAGTCGAAAAATATGACTATTGAAAAGTACGATGATTTTTTACCCTTATGACTGTCAAAACCATTGTTGAGGAAGGCTTTGAAGAGTATAAGTCATACTTTTTAGTAGTCTATCTCTCCAACGTTATAGGTGCTGACCACCTTCGATCTTTGGTGCCGTTTCAATGGCTACTTCACGGCTTTCGTACTCACCCAATTCGTTAATCGCTACGACTTGGTCTGCTTCGTAGCCAGTGTTTGCCGCTACGCAGCGTGCTTCATTTTTCTCGCTGTCTAGTAGCCAGATTGAGTTAAGTAGTGCGTCGTTTGCTGCTTTAGTAATCTGAATGCCTTGAATCATTACTGTCTCCTAGTCCACTCTTGGGTGGTGAGTTGGTGTTAACTTTCGAATTTCGTTGAGCTACGTATTATATAGCGAATGTCCCTTATGATAGTATTGATTTAGGTCAAAAAATAACTAAAAACATTAATTATTTTAAGGTTAATTCTTTGCGATAAATCAATAAAACCTTTAAAAATAGTGTTTTAAAAAATATTTTAAAATATTAACTATTTTTTGAATGCTATGAATGTTGTAAATTTACTACATTTTGCATGTATTGATTGAGACGCAGACGATAAGTTGTTGTAATTCCATCCCCGAACTGAAAGTGTAAAGTGATTAAATGACAATCTCATCATCGAACAGTGATAGAAAATGGGTCGGCGCGCATGTTTCCGCCGCGGGTGGTGTCGATATGGCACCGATTCGCGCTCATGATATTGGCGCCAACGCCTTTGCTTTGTTCACCAAAAATCAACGCCAGTGGGCGGCGAAGCCACTCGACGCAGAGACCATCGCGCGTTTTAAAGCCAACTGCAAAAAGTACGGCTTTACACATGAGCAAATCTTACCGCATGACTCCTACCTGATTAATCTTGGTGCGCCTGAAGAGGAAAAGCTCGAAAAATCTAGAGTGGCATTTATTGATGAAATGTGGAGATGTCAGCAGTTAGGACTGAGCTTGTTGAATTTTCATCCTGGGAGTCATTTAAAGAAGCTTTCTGAGCAAGCGTGTTTAGCTAGGATCGCCGAGTCGATCAATCTCGCCCATCAAGCGGTGCCAGATGTTGTCGCAGTGATCGAAAATACAGCAGGCCAAGGCACGAACCTTGGTTGGCGCTTTGAGCATTTGGCGCAGATCATTGAACAGGTGGACGATAAAACTCGGGTGGGCGTTTGCCTCGATACTTGCCACACCTTTGCCGCTGGCTATGATCTTCGCAGTGTTGAGGCATGTGAAGCGACGTTTTCCGAGTTTGATCAAGTGGTCGGCATGCACTATTTACGGGCGATGCACATCAATGATTCAAAGTCGGCCTTGGGCAGCAAAGTGGATCGCCACCATGCGCTGGGCGAGGGGGAGATTGGCTGGCCATGTTTTGACTATATCGCCAATGATGCACGGTTTGATTCTATCCCTTTGATATTAGAAACAATTAAGCCTGATCTTTGGCCTGATGAAATTGCTCGTTTGCGCCGCATCGATCAAAAATCATCGGTAAATGTCTCAGCGTAACTAAAATTGGCACCAATCTTTCATAGTAAATAGTGATGTTACTCACAAGAGGGTGCCTATTATGCCTCATTCAGTTGTTACACCTGCGATCCGTTTTGCACGTTTACCTATGCCCAACCGTCATGTGAATGGTCAAGGACATCATCGTTCGCCGCAACCTAAGCGTTAAGTGAGTTTAGCTCGCCTAACAGAGGGCTTTGCTCTTATTGTAACTTTTGCGACAATCCGCTGATTGATTGGACAAAAGGAACAGACAATGACCCCTTCACTCACGTGGCAAGATGTGATTGGTGAGCAAAAGCAGCAGACCTATTTTCAAGACACTCTCGCGTTTGTTGACGCAGAGCGTGCGGCGGGCAAAGCGATTTTCCCGCCAGCGAAAGATGTCTTTAACGCGTTTCGAGCGACCGAGTTTGGCGATGTGAAAGTCGTGATCTTGGGCCAAGATCCCTATCATGGTCCTAATCAGGCGCACGGGCTGTGTTTTTCTGTCCTGCCGGGTATCAAGACGCCGCCATCGCTCGCCAATATGTACAAAGAGTTGGCGCAAGACATCGATGGCTTTCAGATTCCTCAACACGGTTATTTGCAACGCTGGGCAGAGCAAGGGGTACTGCTTCTGAATACGGTTCTGACCGTGGAGCAAGGTAAAGCGCATTCGCACGCCAAAACGGGGTGGGAGACCTTTACGGATGCCGTGATTGATGCGATCAACCGCCATCAACAAGGCGTTGTTTTCTTGTTGTGGGGCGCGCATGCGCAAAAGAAAGGCCGTTTTATTGACCGTAACCAACATCATGTATTGACGGCGCCGCACCCTTCACCGTTATCGGCGCATCGTGGCTTTTTGGGCTGTGGGCACTTTTCGGCGACCAACGAACGGCTTGTCGCGCAAGGAAAAACACCGATTGATTGGCAGCTGCCTCAAACTGTTGAGGTATAAAGCCATACAAAAATAATGGTAAAGATGTTGTTTTTTCGAACAGCATCAAAACACGCTTTGCGTTTCTCTAATACACTGTTTACGTGTCGGTGTTAAGGAGAAACGCTATGATGATTGAACGGATAAGGCGAGAGCATGGATACATGGTGCGTTTGCTCGCCATACTTCGCCATAAATTGAACCAGTTAAAAGACGAGCGTCCCGTTAATTACGCGGTTCTGCGTGAAATCGTCGATTATCTGGCGACCCACTCTGAACGGGTCCATCACCCGAAAGAAGACATTCTCTATCACTACTACCAATCGCATTATGGTCAACACCATAAGATTGATGATCTTGAACACGATCATCAGGCGCTATCAGAAAAGACCCATGATTTTTTGCAAACGGTGGATATGGTCTTGCAAGATGCAGTGATCCCGCAGCAGGTCTTCATTGACCAGTTAGAGTCGTTCCTCAATATGCAAAAACAGCACCTCGAAATGGAAGAAAAGCAGGTCTTCCCGTACTTAATGGATGTCTTTACGGTAGAGGATTGGCAGGCAGTCGAAGCTCAGTGGAGTGTGTGCGAAGACGACCCAGTGTTTGGTGAGACGATAGCAGAGCAATACCAACAGTTGGCAGAGCGCATTCATCAAACTGAGCACGAGTGTACGTGATCCTTTGCTCTTCCTAGCGCGTGAAAAGCAGAAAGAGAGGCTCAAGGCCTCTCTTTCTTAATTCTTAGTATTCGATGCTCTCCACATCGTCAAAACCGATATCCATATCCATCAGCTCTTTCTTTAGCCGTTGACGATCTTTGATTGCTTCGATTTCTCGCCACTTACGTTTAACGGGTTTAGAGCGCGCTGCTCGTGCGCGCGGCGCCTCATAGTCCATAAAGTCATCAAAATTTAAGCCTTCCATAAGCTACCTCATTTTATCGTTATGACCGTCCTAAACGGGGTAAATTCTTAATACCACTCAACGTGGAGACTAACCATGATTCGTTTCTCATTTGTTACGTTTCGATGAAGTTTTTTCTGACTTTTCTTCACTGAATCACAAAAAATCGTGCTTGAGGTGGTTGAAATTTGTTCAAACGAGTTCACGCAAACGATTAAATGCGAAAAAAGTGGATGTTAAAGGCTTGTGGAGGTGATTAGGGTTGTGCGTGTCTCTTGCCATACAAGAGTGGCATTAAACCATACTTCATTTTTTATCTTGATGCTCAGTGCATCGAGAGCCTCGCAAGCTATGCGGAGTAAGGGGTTGTCTGTTGCTTTGGCGGCATTAATAGGTCGTCATTGGCAAGACTCTGTGCGTTGTTAATTTTTTATTGAGTTGTTTTGTTGTTGTGTGGTTTTTGTGCTTGTTTGTGTTAACTGTTGGTGATTTTACGGTGAAAAATAACAAGCTTAGTCTCACTGTTGCGTATTGATTTTTGTTTGCTCAGGTTGCATTATCGCGCCGTCAAAATTTCCGCTGAGATGTAAAGGACGTGCCTTTGGGGCGTGACACGCTGAGGTTGCAGACAATGATAATATATAGTTTGAGCTACACTTTGACACTCAACAGCGCAACCCAACGTAGGCTCGGATGCCTAACCAGCGAACACTCACTATGAGGATCCTATGACAGACTTAATTAATTTGATGAATGACCTGCTGTGGGGGTCTATTCTCGTTTATCTACTGGTTGGTGTCGGCGTTTACTTCACCGTAAGACTGGGCTTTATCCAGTTCCGCCACTTTGGCCACATGTTCTCAGTGCTGAAAAACAGCCGTAAAGCCGACCAAGCGGGTATCTCCTCTTTCCAAGCCCTTTGTACCAGTTTGGCGGCGCGTGTCGGCACGGGTAACATGGCGGGTGTGGCCGTTGCACTGACTGTTGGCGGCCCTGGCGCTATTTTCTGGATGTGGTTGATTGCCATGCTAGGTATGGCAACGTCATTTGCAGAGAGCACGTTGGCACAGCTATACAAAACGAAAGACGATGACGGTAACTACCGTGGTGGTCCTGCTTATTACATGGAAAAAGGCTTGGGCATGCGCTGGATGGGCGTGATGTTCTCCATCTTCCTTATTATTGCCTTTGGTTTGGTCTTCAATGCCGTGCAAGCAAACTCGATTGCTAGCGCGATGAATACCGCGTTTGGTTGGGATACCAAAGTCGTTGGCATTGCAGTGGTATTGCTGTCTGCTGTGGTTATCTTTGGCGGTATTAAGCGTATTGCAAAAGTGGCTGAGCTTATTGTACCGGTTATGGCGCTGGCTTACTTGCTATTGGCGATGTTTATCATGCTGACCAACCTTGAGAAGTTGCCAGGCGTGCTTTCACTAATTATTAAGAGCGCATTTGGTCTGCAAGAAGCGGCGGCTGGTGGCCTAGGTTATGCGATTGCTCAAGCGATGATCAACGGCATCAAGCGTGGCCTGTTCTCGAACGAAGCGGGTATGGGTTCTGCGCCTAATGCAGCAGCTTCTGCAACGCCTTATCCACCACACCCAGCGTCACAAGGTTACGTGCAAATGTTGGGCGTATTCATGGACACCATTGTGATCTGTTCAGCAACGGTAGCGATCATCTTGATGTCGGGTGAGTACCTAGGTACTGAAACGGCGGTGACAGGTATCGAGCTGACTCAGCGCGCGCTAAGCTCACAAGTGGGTGATTGGGGTGGGATCTTTGTTGCTGTAGCAATCTTCTTCTTCGCGTTTACCTCGATCATTGCAAACTACTCATACGCAGAAACTAACCTGATCTTCCTAGAGCACAATCACAAGGCGGGCCTTGGCCTGTTCCGTATCGTGGTTCTGGGTATGGTGATGTTTGGCTCTGTGGCAGCGCTGCCAGTGGTTTGGGATATGGCCGATGCATCAATGGGCTTAATGGCACTGGTGAACCTAGTAGCGATTATCTTGCTCTCTGGTACTGTGGTTAAGCTAGCAAAAGACTACAATCGTCAGCTTAATGAAGGCAAAGTTCCGACCTTTGATGCCAATGATTTCCCAGAGTTGAAATCTCAGCTTGAAGATGGCATCTGGGATCAAAAAGAAAAGAATTGATAGCTGAATACTATTGAAATGATTCATAAAGCCGTGCAGACATTGCACGGCTTTTTTTGTACCCTAAGGTAAACAATCAATAAGAGTAAAGTCATGTTAATCGTCGTTTCTCCAGCGAAAACCTTAGATTACGAATCACCCTTGGTGACCGAAACCTACACACAGCCTGAGTTAATTGACTACTCCAAGCAGTTGATTGAGGTGTGCCGTAAACTGACGCCAGCCGATGTGGCGAGTTTGATGAAGGTCAGTGACAAAATCGCCGATCTGAACGTTGGCCGCTTCCAAGAGTGGAGCGAGACATTCACACTCGACAATGCCCGCCAAGCGATTTTGGCGTTCAAAGGCGATGTCTATACAGGTCTTGATGCCCAGACACTCACAGAGGCGGATTTCGAGTACGCTCAGCGCCATTTACGTATGCTGTCTGGCCTTTATGGTCTGCTTAAGCCGCTTGACCTGATGCAACCATACCGTCTTGAAATGGGGACTAAGCTTGCCAATGAGAAAGGCACCAACTTGTATCAGTTCTGGGGGAATGTGATTACCGACAAGCTCAATCAAGCGATCACCGAACAAGGGGACAACGTCTTGGTCAACCTAGCCTCCAATGAGTATTTTAAGGCGGTTAAGCAAAAGAACTTGGATGCGCAGGTGATTACGCCGGTGTTTAAAGACTGCAAAAACGGCCAATATAAAGTGATCAGCTTTTATGCCAAAAAAGCGCGCGGCATGATGGCGCGTTTTATTATCGAAAACCGCATCGAGAGTGTCGCGGATTTGACCCAGTTCAACACGGCGGGGTACACCTTTGCTGAGGATGAGTCGAGCGCGACTGAGTTAGTCTTCAAACGTGAAGAGCAGTAGTGAAGGCGAGTGGTCATCGTTGCTAGCATCGGGCAGGGGAGTCATGCACATGTGGAAGAGATTAAAACATTGGCTTGAGCGCTACGACGCTTGGTGCCACTCGATGGGCCTTACTCCTGGGCAAAAGCGCAGTTGCGTGCCGTACCGATCTGAGGATGCAAGGCAGAGCGACGCTGCCACTTCGTCCTCATCACCCACTTCAAAGGCGCAGCAGTAATGCGCCTTTTTGATACTCACTGTCATCTCGATTTTGCCCCATTTAAGGCTCAATTGGGGGCAACATTGCAAGAAGCCAGTGAGCAAGGAGTCGAGCGTTTTCTTGTTCCTGCGATTGGCGAAAGCAATTGGAGCGATCTTATTGCGCTATCTCACCAGCACACGAGCTTGTACGTCAGTTTGGGGTGCCATCCCTATTTTGTTCACACCGACTCATTGATTGAGGTCAGTCGCCTAGAAGCTCAATGTGAGTCGGCAGGCTCAGTGTGTGTCGCGGTCGGAGAGTGCGGCTTAGACGCCATGATCGATGTCGACGCTCTGCGACAAGAAGCGGTGTTTGAGGCGCAGATCAGCGTGGCCAAGAACCTGCGGCGGCCCTTGATTCTTCACGGGCGAAAAACCTATCACCGCTTGTTGCAACTGCTTAAGCAGCACCGTTTTCACTACGGTGGGATTTTGCATGGGTTTTCCGGCAGCTATCAACAAGCGATGCAATTTGTTGAGCACGGTTTCTACATCGGTGTGGGCGGAGTGATTACCTACCCAAGAGCGAATAAGACGCGTCAAGCGGTGACGCAGGTGCCCATCGACCATCTTGTTTTGGAAACCGACGCGCCCGACATGCCGTTGTCAGGGTATCAAGGCCAAGCCAATCATCCTAAGCGTTTACCCCAAGTGTTAACGACATTGGCGCAACTGAAGCAGAGTTGTGAGCAAACGGTTGCGGAAAACGTTTGGAAAAACAGCTTTTTGGCACTGTCTATTTGTGAATGAATTCTAAATAAAATGTGCTTTTTATGATTCCTATGAACTTTAGTTGCGATCTTTGTCACACTTACGAGTGAACGAGTGGTGAATCTTATCAGAAACTGTGAACGCGGCATTACTTTATCGGTGGACGGATGAGTATAATTGCTCGTGCTTTTGAGCTCCATTTTGTAACACGCCAACAAATAACTTAATAAGGAAGTCATAAACTATGAGCCTGTTTATGAGCCTAGTCGGTATGGCAGTTTTGATCGCTATCGCGCTTCTACTGTCTGATAACCGCAAAGCTATCAATCTAAGAACTGTGGGTGGCGCTTTTGCTATCCAATTCATCATCGGTGGTTTCGTTCTGTACGTACCATGGGGTCGTGATCTTCTAGCTGGTTTCTCAGCTGGTGTACAAAACGTGATCGACTACGGTAAAGACGGTACTGGTTTCCTATTCGGCAGCCTAGTTAACTTCTCAGTTGACGGTATCGGTTTCATCTTTGCTTTCCAAGTACTACCGACGCTAATCTTCTTCTCTGCGCTAATTTCTGTACTTTACTACATCGGTGTGATGCAGTGGGTTATCAAGATTCTTGGTGGCGGTCTACAAAAAGCACTGGGTACATCACGTGCCGAGTCTATGTCTGCAGCAGCGAACATTTTCGTAGGTCAAACTGAGGCACCACTTGTGGTTCGTCCGTTTGTACCTAAAATGACTCAGTCTGAGCTATTTGCAGTGATGTGTGGTGGTCTAGCGTCTGTAGCAGGTGGTGTACTTGCTGGTTACGCTTCAATGGGTGTACCTCTAGAGTACCTTGTTGCTGCATCATTCATGGCAGCACCAGGTGGTCTACTGTTCGCTAAAATCATCAAACCTGAAACTGACACGCCAAATGACGATCTAGGCGCGGACATCGACGGTGGTGACGACAAGCCTGCTAACGTTATCGATGCAGCAGCTGGCGGTGCGTCTGTCGGTCTACAGCTTGCGCTTAACGTTGGTGCAATGCTACTTGCGTTCATCGGCCTTATTGCTCTTATCAACGGCATCCTAGGTGGCGTTGGCGGTTGGTTCGGTATGCCTGAACTGACACTAGAAATTCTTCTAGGTTACATCTTCTCACCACTTGCATTCCTAATTGGTGTGCCTTGGGAAGAAGCGACGCTAGCGGGTTCATTCATCGGTCAGAAACTGGTGGTGAACGAATTCGTTGCTTACCTAAACTTCGTTCCTTACGTTGGTGATGCAGCTCAAGTTGTACCAGCAACCGGTGAAGTGATGTCGACTAAGACAGCCGCTATCATCTCGTTCGCGCTATGTGGTTTCGCAAACCTTTCTTCAATTGCGATTCTACTAGGTGGTCTAGGTGGTCTAGCGCCAAACCGTCGTCACGACATCGCTCGTATGGGTGTGAAAGCGGTCGCAGCAGGTACTCTGTCTAACTTGATGGCAGCAACCATCGCTGGCTTCTTCCTATCTTTCTAATTTAAGAAGCGATAGATTATATAGACGCCGTTTTATAAGACCCCGTAGTTGCATAGCTTGCTATGTACTACGGGGTTTTTTCGTTGTTTAAAGGTCTGGAGTGTGTCCAGACAACAAGATTCATAACGTTTGTGCAGTGGATAAAACTCAGCAATCGTTAAGCCGGATCTTTTTTGAGATACAAACCGTTTGCGCTCTGTGTGCGACTACAGTTTTGCGATAAATATCTATACTGTATAGGTGTAAAGAAAATAGGCCTAAACTGATGAATGATGTGATTCTCGCGACCTTAGCGGGCTTTGTTGTCGGAATCCTGTTTTCCGCCATCAAGCTGCCCATTCCAGCACCTCCAGTATTACCGGGAGTGATGGGAATTGTGGGCGTTTATCTTGGTGGTGTAACCTTTCAATGGTTCATTGAGCGGTTTTTTTAGTTAACGCTAATTAATACAAGGAGTATGATTAGCGCGGCAACATCGGTTGCCTGAGGCGTCACAAAGCGCCTAGACACGTTAGACACCGCAATCGCAGATTGTTGTGCCATAGACCAAATTGGTACTGTGCGGTGACAAGGATAGCAATTGGTACATGTTCGCTGTATGTAGCAAGTCTTCAAGGAACCAAGTCCGTTCATTAATGATTACACCTTAATCATAGGGATTAAGGCGGTGAAATTTTTGAATATTGATCGGAGATAGAAATGAGCGATTTAAAAGCAGCTGCACTACGTGCACTAAAACTTATGGACCTAACTACGCTGAATGACGATGACACTGACGCGAAAGTTATTTCACTGTGTCATGATGCAAAATCAGCGGTAGGTAACACAGCTGCCATCTGTATTTACCCTCGCTTTATTCCTATTGCTAAGAAGACCCTTCGTGAGCAAGGCACACCTGACGTTCGTATCGCAACGGTAACGAACTTCCCACACGGCAATGACGATATCGAGATTGCGGTAGCGGAAACCAAAGCTGCTGTGGCTTATGGTGCTGATGAGGTCGATGTGGTGTTCCCATACCGCGCACTAATGGCGGGCAATGAGGAAGTGGGCTTCGAATTGGTGAAGCAATGTAAAGCAGCGTGTGGCGATATCTTGCTCAAAGTGATCATCGAAACTGGTGAGCTGAAAGAAGAAGCGCTAATCAAGAAAGCGTCAGAAATCTGCATCAAAGCAGGCGCTGATTTTATTAAAACCTCAACAGGCAAAGTGCCGGTGAACGCAACACCTGAATACGCTCGCATGATGCTCGAAGTGATTCGCGATATGGGTGTGGCTGAGACCGTTGGCTTCAAACCTGCAGGCGGCGTACGTACCGCAGAAGATGCTGCCGCGTACCTAGCGATGGCCGATGAGATCCTAGGCGACAACTGGGTCGATGCGCGTCACTACCGCTTTGGTGCGTCTAGCCTGCTGACAAACCTACTCAATACATTAGAAGTAACAGACGAAACGGCGGATCCAAGCGCTTACTAAGCGACGTCGGTTTGTTCGGTGGCGCGTTGTTGCGCCACCTTACCTCTTTACCTTATTACCACCGCATTCAATGCGTGGGAGGCTCTAATGTACTTACCACAAGAAATTATTCGTAAAAAACGTGACGGTGAAGTGCTCACCGCAGACGAAATTAACTTTTTTATCCAAGGCGTTGCAAACGACAGCGTATCTGAAGGTCAGATAGCGGCGTTTGCGATGGCGGTTTTCTTCAATGAAATGACCATGCCCGAGCGCATTGCACTGACTTGTGCGATGCGTGACTCTGGCATGGTGATCGACTGGAGCCACATGAACTTTGATGGCCCGATTGTCGATAAGCATTCCACCGGTGGTGTGGGTGATGTGACCTCGCTGATGTTAGGGCCAATGGTCGCTGCCTGTGGCGGTTTTGTTCCTATGATCTCGGGGCGAGGCCTCGGTCATACCGGTGGCACACTGGACAAACTGGAATCGATTCCCGGCTACAACATCACGCCAAGCAATGAGGTGTTTGGTCAAGTGACCAAAGAGGCAGGGGTGGCGATCATCGGTCAGACCGGCGATCTAGCGCCGGCTGATAAGCGCGTTTACGCGACGCGTGACATCACTGCGACGGTCGATAACATCTCCTTGATCACAGCCTCCATCCTGTCTAAGAAACTCGCAGCGGGTCTTGAGTCTTTGGTGATGGACGTGAAGGTTGGCTCGGGCGCCTTTATGCCAACGTATGAAGCGTCAGAAGAGTTGGCTAAGTCTATTGTCGCGGTGGCCAATGGTGCGGGCACCAAAACCACCGCAATTTTGACGGACATGAACCAGGTCCTCGCCTCGTCTGCTGGCAACGCCGTGGAAGTGCGCGAAGCGGTGCGCTTCCTAACGGGTGAATATCGCAATCCACGCCTTCTTGAAGTGACGCTGGCCTCTTGTGCAGAAATGCTGGTGCTCGGCAAATTAGCCGACGACACACAAGACGCGCGCGCTAAATTAATGAAAGTACTCGATAACGGTAAAGCGGCAGAGTGTTTTGGCAAAATGGTGGCAGGCCTGGGTGGCCCAGCGGATTTTGTTGAGAACTATGAGCAATACCTAGAAAAAGCGGACATCATTAAACCGGTTTACGCGCAAGAGTCCGGTGTCGTTTCGGCGATGGATACACGCGCGATTGGGATGGCGGTGGTTGCCATGGGCGGCGGACGCCGCGTGGCCAGCGACAAGATTGATTACGCCGTGGGCTTTGATCAATTCATTCGCCTCGGTGAGATCGCTAGCAGCGAACAACCTCTTGCCGTGATCCATGCACGCAATGAGGCTCAGTGGGAAGAGGCCGCGCAGGCGCTGCGCAGTGCAATCAAAATTGGTGGTGAATACACCCCAACCCCTGAGGTTTACCGTCAGATTCGCGCAGAAGACATTTAATCGACGACATCATTACATTAGGCCCATTCAGGCACACAGCGGCTGAGTGGGCGAAAGGAATACGCAATGAAAAGAGCATTTATTTTAGTCCTAGACTCATTCGGTATCGGCGCGACGGCGGATGCGGATAAGTTTGGCGATGTGGGCTCCGACACACTGGGTCATATTGCGGATCAGTGTGAGCAAGGCCTAGCGGACAACGAGCAACGCCAAGGTGCGTTGCGCTTGCCGAACCTGTCTAAGCTTGGCTTGGCGATGGCGCATAAAGAATCAACCGGGCGCTTTGCACCGGGGCTTGATGCTAACGCAGAGATTATCGGTGCCTACGGTCATGCGGCAGAGCTCTCTTCCGGTAAAGATACCCCATCGGGTCACTGGGAGATCGCAGGTGTGCCCGTTCTGTTTGATTGGGGCTACTTTAGCGACAAATCGAACAGCTTCCCGTCAGCGCTGACGGATCGCATTCTTGAGCGTGCGGGTTTAGATGGATTTCTTGGTAACTGCCATGCATCAGGCACGCAAGTGCTCGATGATCTTGGTGAAGAGCACATGAAAACCGGCAAACCTATCTTCTATACGTCGGCTGATTCGGTATTCCAAATCGCCTGTCATGAAGAGACGTTTGGTCTTGATAGATTGCTTGAGCTGTGCCAAATCGCTCGTGAAGAGCTTGAAGATTACAACATTGGTCGCGTTATTGCGCGTCCATTTATTGGCTCGGGTAAAGGTCAATTTGAGCGTACGGGTAATCGTCGCGATCTCTCTGTTGAGCCGCCATCTGCGACCGTGTTGCAAAAACTGGTTGAAGAGAAGCAAGGAGAAGTGGTCTCGATTGGTAAGATTGCCGACATCTACGCCAACTGTGGCATCACCAAAAAAGTGAAAGCCACGGGTATTCCTGCTTTGTTTGAAGCGACTCTTGAGCAAATCAAAGCCGCACAGGACAACACCATAGTGTTCACCAACTTCGTTGACTTTGATTCTGCCTACGGCCACCGCCGTGATGTTGCAGGTTATGCGGCGGCATTGGAATACTTTGATGGTCGCATCAACGAAGTGATGGCACTGATGCAGGAAGATGATGTGCTGATTCTGACGGCGGACCACGGCTGCGATCCCACTTGGCCAGGAACCGATCATACCCGTGAGCACATTCCTGTGATTGTCTACGGGCAAAAAGTGCCGGCTGGGTCATTGGGTCGCCGCGAGTCATTTGCCGATATCGGCCAAACGCTCGCGAGCTATTTTGGCACTTCGCCAATGGATTACGGTAAGAACTTCCTCTAAAAGAGGCGGTTTTTCCCTGACTCTCACGCAGAGGTTGCAAGCGATAGCTGCTCACCTCTGCTTTATTTCATTCGTTTCAACTAAGGACATTGAATTATGGCAACTCCACATATTAACGCAGAAATGGGGGCATTTGCTGACGTCGTATTGATGCCAGGTGACCCACTACGTGCAAAATACATCGCGGAAACCTTCCTCGATGATGTCGTTCAAGTGTGTGATGTGCGTAATATGTTCGGTTACACGGGCACGTATAAAGGCCGCAAAGTTTCAGTAATGGGACACGGCATGGGCATTCCTTCTTGCTCCATTTACGCCACTGAGCTTATCAAAGACTTCGGTGTGAAAAAGATCATTCGTGTGGGTAGCTGCGGCGCGGTGAGCACCGATATCAAAGTGCGCGACGTCGTGATCGGCATGGGAGCTTGTACCGATTCGAAAGTGAACCGCATCCGCTTCAAAGGTCATGACTTCGCAGCGATTGCAGATTACAAAATGGTGCGCGCGGCAGAAGAAGCTGCAAAGGCACGTGGTATTGACGTTAAAGTCGGTAACCTGTTCTCGGCTGAGTTGTTCTACACGCCAGATCCAGAGATGTTTGATGTGATGGATAAGTACGGCATCGTGGGTGTGGAAATGGAAGCGGCAGGCATCTACGGTGTGTGTGCCGAGTACGGCGCGAAAGCACTGACCATCTGTACCGTTTCTGACCACATCAAAACTGGCGAGCAAACCACATCCGATGAGCGTCAAACGACCTTCAATGACATGATGGTGGTCGCACTCGATTCTGTACTGATTGGCGATACTCTGTAAGTATTCTTGCTTTGTTGTACAAAGAGCCCCGCAATCGCGGGGCTCTTTTTTTGAATGCTTACTTGTGGCTTAGCGTGTGGGTGAGGAGGGTTAACTCATCTCTTTGAGCAGTAAATTCTCTTGTTTCACTTTTGGCTTTCTGCGGATGATGAGCGCAAGCAGGAGGCCGGCAATAAAGCTCATCGCAACCATGGTGACCATGTAGCGGTCACTTTTTCGGTAGTAGTGATCGGAAAACGCTGTTAAGCGCCCTGTTTCGAACGTGATGCGCACAAAGCCAATCACCACACCGTCGTTGTAGATAGGCTCGACCAGTTGCTGTTTGCCAATGCTGGCGGTTTGCAGTGGGGTGTCCAGCCCCAATGTTTCCCGCACCGATTTGGCTTGATCGCTGGCCGCAAGACGAATGCCTTCGGCATCATAAATGGTCGCATCATACACCAAACGGTCGTTGGCCAATTGGTTAGCCAGTGCCAACAGCCGCTCTTGGTCGTCGTTTAAAATCATATCGCTGGAAGAGAGTGAGGCTTGCGAGATCAAGATCTTGGTCAATGTCTCAAGCTGGTTGGCTTGGATTTCCTCATTACCCTGAGTAATTTTGACACTGTTGACACCAATCGTCACCACCATTGCAATCAAGGCTAAGATCGCGACGGCGCGAATGGCCATCCGAAATGAGAAGAGTGAGGTGTCCATGAAAGCCCCGCGAGTTTAATTCCACCAATCGGCATATTGATACTTGCACAGATAAATTGCAATAGGTTAACGTGTGGAGAGAAATTCTAGGGAAGTGATACATGGACACGTTCAACACCGATATACACGCTGCTCTCTCGGTCAGCAAACCGCTTTCAATTCGTAAGCACATCCCACTGTGCAATCGTATACCAGAAACCCGACACACCAGCCGCTTTGATATCAATAAAGCCAATTGGATTGTTTTCGGTCACTACTTAAGCGCCAATCTCTTTGAAGATATCGATTTTTACACCGGGCAGTACAATGCGATTGTCGAAGTGTGGAAAGTCGGTCAATACGAAGTAGCTTTAATGGCCGGCGAGCTCACCACTGAGCATGAAGAAATTCTCCAAGCGATTGAGCTGGATTACGCTCGCCTGAACGACATTCCAGAGCTGAGCAAACCCGGATTGGTGGTGATGGACATGGACTCCACCGCGATTCAAATTGAATGCATTGATGAAATCGCCAAACTAGCCGGAGTGGGCGAAGAGGTCGCCGAGGTGACCGAGCGCGCGATGCAAGGAGAACTGGATTTTGAACAGAGCCTTCGTCAGCGTGTCGGCAAGTTAAAAGGGGCCGACGAGTCCATTTTAGGCTCGGTACTCGCTGAGTTGCCACTGATGCCTGATTTACCCGAGCTGGTGGCGACCTTCAAAGCGTTTGGTTGGAAAACCGCTATTGCCTCTGGTGGCTTTACCTACTTCTCGGACTACTTGAAAGAGACGCTAGCGCTTGATCATGCTCAGTCAAACCAATTGGAGATTGTGCAGGGCAAGTTGACCGGCAATGTCCTTGGCGACATCGTCGGCGCACAAACCAAAGCGGACATCGTGGATAGGCTAGCCGAGCAGTATGATATCGAACCACACAACACCATAGCCATTGGTGATGGCGCGAACGATCTTGTGATGATGGAGCGGGCGGGGCTCGGTATTGCTTATCACGCCAAACCTAAAGTGGAGCAGCAAGCCCAGTGCGCGGTGCGTTATGTTGGCCTTGGTGGTGTGATCTGTATTCTTTCGGCGCTACTGGTGAAGCAAAAGCGCGTCAGTTTTTGACGGCTTGCCTCGGGCGCTCTTCAAGCCTAAGCCCGACCTTTAAAAAAGAGTGAGCCGCCAGTGCGTCTCACTCTTTTGTTTATCATCCCTATTTCATCGATATGGACTTATTCCATCTCCTCCGGCTCAGACTCTTCTTGCAGCTCAAGCAAATTGATGGCGATAGAAACAAAGTCACTGTCGGTAATGATGCCGACCAAGTGGCCTTTGTGCACCACGGGCAAGCAGCCCACTTTGTGTTTTTGCATGTAGACGGCGCTCTCTTTGAGCCCTGCTTGTGGATCAACCGTCATCACGCTGGTTTTCATCACTTCGTATAGCGGCGTTTGTAGCGTATAAGATTGGCTCTCTGGTAGGGCTTGTAAGCTTGATTCTTGGGCGGCTAACACATCGCGATGTGACACCACACCAAGCAGTTTTTTATTCGCATCGACAATGGGAATGTGGCGGATGTCCAGTGCGGTCATCATGTTCTTTGCGTCGCCAAGATTGTGAGAGCGGAGAAGCGTGTGTGGATTACGCGTCATCATGTCTTCGACCTTGATCATGGCTGCCTCCTGAGTTGTTATTTTTTACTCTTTAAATATAGTCACTTTCCGGCGTTGAATGTGAGAGCCCGACCTATTTTTATGCTCTTTGACGCAGCGAATTGATGCGGCGTGACAAGGTGCAAAACTTGCGCTTTTGCTTAACCTTATTCCGGCACGGATCGGAATAAATCCACTCTCTTTTCTTGCTATTGACCGTGCGGCGCATATACTAGTCGGCTGCGAAAAACTTGTCGTCTGTTTGTGACAGAATCAGAGCGAGCAAGCATTTGAATCTAACCCTGAATTGGGGCGCCTTCTTTGCGGCCTCATTCATGCACTGCGATAGACTAGTAATATGCAAGTATCCGATTTTCATTTTGACCTGCCTGATGAGCTGATTGCTCGCTACCCACAACCAGAGCGTACGGCGAGCCGTTTACTGCAATTGGATGGCAACAGCGGTGAATTGGTTGATGGCACATTTACCGATGTTCTCGACAAGATTCAGCCTGGCGACTTAGTGGTGTTTAACAATACTCGAGTGATTCCCGCGCGCCTCTTTGGGCGTAAAGCATCGGGCGGCAAACTTGAGGTGTTGGTTGAGCGAGTGCTCGACGAAACGCGCATTCTCGCCCATGTGCGCTGCTCAAAATCACCCAAGCCGGGCTCGACCATTTTTGTCGGCGACAATGATGAATTTTCTGCCCTGATGGTCGCGCGTCATGACGCCTTGTTCGAACTCGATTTTCAATCCGATCTCAATGTGCTCTCCATCTTAGAGCAGATAGGGCATATGCCGCTGCCACCTTACATTGATCGCCCAGACGAAGACTCAGACAAAGAGCGTTATCAAACGGTTTACAACCAAAAACCTGGCGCAGTTGCGGCGCCGACAGCAGGCTTGCACTTTGACCAGCCTCTACTGGATAAAATCGCTCAGAAAGGGGCAGAATTTGCTTACGTGACGTTGCACGTTGGGGCGGGGACATTCCAGCCAGTGAAGGTTGAGAACATCAATGACCACCACATGCACGCTGAATACGTCGAAGTACCACAAGAGGTGGTCGAGGCGATTGAAGCGACTCGGGCACGCGGCGGTCGAGTGATTGCGGTCGGTACCACGTCGGTACGCTCTTTAGAAAGTGCCGCGCAAGATGCGTTGAAAAAAGGCACGCCACTGGCGCCATTTTTCGGTGATACGGAAATCTTCATCTACCCTGGCTATGAGTACCAATTGGTGGATGCGCTTATCACCAATTTCCATCTCCCAGAGTCGACGCTCATCATGCTGGTGAGTGCATTTGCGGGCTACGACAATACGATGAACGCTTACCGCCACGCGGTGGAGAAGCAATATCGCTTTTTCTCTTACGGCGATGCCATGTTCATCTCCAAAAAGATTCAGAGCGCTAACGCGTAATTGGCGTTGGTGCGATATTAAACCGTCAGACTGTTTCTCTGACACTGGAGGCTTCGTGAAGTTAACATTTGAACTTAAGAAAAAAGATGGCGTTGCGCGCCGTGGTCAATTGACCTTTGAGCGCGGAACCGTGCAAACGCCAGCGTTTATGCCTGTGGGTACCTATGGTACGGTGAAAGGCATGACCCCTGAAGAAGTAAAAGGGATCGGCGCCGAGATCTTGCTTGGTAACACTTTCCATCTGTGGTTACGCCCGGGGCAAGAAGTGATGAAGCTGCATGGTGACCTGCATGACTTTATGAACTGGCAAGGGCCGATTTTGACTGACTCTGGTGGCTTCCAGGTCTTCAGTCTTGGCGATATTCGAAAGATCACCGAAGAGGGGGTTCACTTTCGTAACCCGGTGAACGGTGACAAAATTTTCATGGACGCTGAAAAGTCGATGGAAATTCAATACGATCTGGGCTCGGATATTGTGATGATCTTTGACGAGTGTACGCCATACCCAGCGACACACGATGAAGCGAAGAAGTCGATGGAAATGTCACTGCGTTGGGCGCAGCGTTCACGCGATCATTTTGATAAGCTCGAAAACCCGAACAGTCTATTTGGTATTGTTCAGGGCGGCGTGTACGAAGACTTGCGTGATGTGTCAGTGAAAGGTCTGACAGACATAGGCTTTGATGGTTACGCTGTGGGTGGTTTGGCCGTGGGTGAGCCAAAAGAAGACATGCACCGCATTCTTGAGCACACCTGTCCGCAACTGCCTGAAGACAAACCTCGTTACTTAATGGGGGTTGGCAAACCGGAAGATTTGGTAGAAGGTGTTCGCCGTGGCATCGACATGTTTGACTGTGTGATGCCAACGCGCAACGCTCGTAATGGCCACCTGTTTGTCACTGGCGGTGTGATCAAGATCCGTAATGCAAAACACAAAACGGATACGACGCCATTGGATCCACACTGTGACTGTTACACTTGCCAAAACTACTCGAAGTCCTATTTGCATCACCTAGAGCGCTGCAATGAGATTTTGGGCGCGCGTTTGAACACGATTCACAATTTGCGCTACTACCAACGCTTGATGGCAAGCATCCGAAAGGCGATTGATGAAGACCGCTTTGACGCGTTTGTGGAAGAGTTCTATGCACGTCGTGACCGCGAAGTGCCGCCACTGACGAAAGCATAACGATTGAAAGCCTTTGACCTATGGTCAGAGGCTTTTGCTAATAAAATAGGCAAACAGCGTGCATTTTTGAGAGGGTGATCTCTATTGTTTAATCTGACCCTTGAAAGTGTTTGGCTAAAGCCCAATTTGGATATCAATAAAATATAAATAGAGGATTATTTTAATGTTTATTTCTCAAGCTCACGCAGCCGCTGAAGGCGCACCAGCAGGTGGCGGTTTCGAAATGTTGATCATGCTAGGTATGTTCGCGGTTATCTTTTACTTCATGATCTACCGCCCACAGTCTAAGCGTGTGAAAGAGCACAAGAACCTAATGGCTTCTATGGGCAAAGGTGACGAAGTGCTGACGAGCGGTGGTCTAGTGGGTAAGATCACTAAGATTGCAGAAGACAACGATTACATCTCAATCGAACTTAACGCGAACAACGAAGTTGTGATCAAGAAAGACTTCGTGACTGCAGTGCTACCAAAAGGTACGCTGAAATCTCTATAAACAGCTAGAGGATCCTCGCTGTGCTTAACCGCTATCCGTTATGGAAGTATTTGATGGTGGTGCTAACCATCGCTATCGCTGCGTTGTACGCACTTCCGAATTTATACGGTGAAGATCCGGCAATTCAAGTGACAGGGGCGCGCGGCGCCTCTGTTGATCTGTCAACGCTGGACTCTGTCACTCAAGCTCTTGAAAAAGAGGGCTTATCTCATAAATCCATTGCTCTAGAAAATGGATCCATCCTTGTACGCTTTACGAGTACCGATACGCAAATCAGTGCGCGCGACGTCATCAGCGAAGCGCTCGGTAACGATACTATTGTCGCACTTAACCTTGCACCATCCACACCGGACTGGCTAGAAGCGATTGGCGCTGCGCCAATGAAGTTAGGTCTAGACTTGCGTGGTGGTGTTCACTTCCTGATGGAAGTGGATATGGACGCGGCGATGGAAAAACTCGTCGGCCAGCAAGAAGAAGCGTTTCGTAGTGAGCTTCGCGAAGAGAAAATTCGTTACCGCGCCATTCGCCCACTGGGCAAAGATGCGGTCGAAGTGCTGCTTCGTGATGGCGAGCAGCTAGCGCAAGCAAAACGTGTTCTCGAAGGTCTACACCCTGACATGTTGTTTGTGGAGTCAGGCAGCGAGAGCCGCTTTGCACTCAAAGCAACCTTTACCGAGCAACGCCTCACCGAAATTCGCAACTACGCGGTCGAGCAGAACATTACGATTTTGCGTAACCGTGTGAACGAACTAGGTGTTGCGGAGCCATTGGTTCAGCGTCAAGGTGCAAGCCGCATTGTGGTCGAGCTTCCCGGCGTACAAGACACCGCTCGCGCGAAAGAAATTCTCGGTGCGACGGCGACGCTTGAGTTCCGTGAAGTGGATGCGAGCGCTGACCTTGCTGCTGCTGCCAGTGGCCGCGCGCCAGCGGGCAGTGAAATCAAGCAAGATCGTGATGGTCGCCCTGTCGTGCTGAAAAAGCGTGTCATTCTTGGTGGTTCAAGCATCACGGATGCGAGCTCCAGCGTGGATGAGTACGGTCGCCCACAGGTGAACATCTCACTCGACAGTGAAGGTGGCAACAAGATGTCGGCGTTCTCGCGTCAAAATATCGGTAAGCTGATGGCAACGGTATTTGCAGAGTACAAAGACAGCGGTAAACGCACTCCTGAAGGCAAAGTGATTCTGTCTAAGCATGAAGAAGTGATCAACCAGGCGACCATTCAATCGGCACTTGGACGTAACTTCCGCATCACAGGTATCGATTCTGCCGCCGAAGCGCACAACCTTGCGTTGCTACTACGTGCGGGGGCTCTGATTGCGCCAATCTCGATTGTTGAAGAGCGTACCATTGGTCCATCAATGGGACAGCAGAACATCGATATGGGTGTCCAAGCGTGTATTTGGGGTATGGTCGCAGTCATGTTGTTTACCTTGCTCTACTACCGCAAGTTTGGCTTGATTGCCAACATGGCGCTGATGGCGAACTTGGTGCTTATTATCGGGGTAATGTCGATGATTCCAGGGGCAACCATGACGCTGCCAGGGATTGCCGGTATTGTCTTGACGGTCGGTATGGCGGTGGATGCCAACGTGCTGATTTTTGAGCGTATCCGAGAAGAGCTGCGTGATGGACGCAATCCACAACAAGCGATTCACCAAGGTTACGCCAACGCGTTCAGCACTATTGCGGATGCAAACATCACGACGCTGATCACCGCAATCATCTTGTTTGCCGTCGGTACTGGTGCCATCAAAGGTTTTGCGGTCACGCTGTCTATCGGTATTTTGACCTCCATGTTTACTGCTATCGTCGGTACCCGTTGTGTGGTTAACCTACTGTACGGCGGTAAGCGCATTAATAAACTGTCGATCTAGGGCTAGGAATACGTATGTTTCAGATTCTAAAAGCAGAGAAAACGATCGACTTTATGCGTTGGTCAAAGGCAGCGTTTGCGCTGTCTATTGTAATGATCGCTGCGGCGCTCTTCACGCTATCAACTAAATGGTTGAATTGGGGCTTAGACTTCACTGGCGGTACGCTGATTGAAGTGGGTTTTGAGCAACCGGCAAACCTTGAAGAGATTCGTGGTGCGCTTGATGCCAAAGGCTTCGGTGATGCTACGGTGCAAAACTTTGGTAGTGCCCGTGATGTCATGGTGCGTTTGCGTCCTCGTGATGACGCTTCAGGCGAAACCTTAGGCAACCAAATCATCAGTGCCATTAAAGAGGGCACGGGTGAAAACGTAAAGATGCGCCGTATCGAGTTTGTCGGCCCGAACGTGGGTGATGAGCTGACAGAAGCGGGCGGTCTGGCGATCTTGGTGTCGCTGATCTGTATCTTGATTTACGTCTCGGTGCGCTTTGAGTGGCGTTTGGCGGCGGGTGCGGTACTTGCTTTGGCGCACGACGTTATCATCACCTTGGGCATCTTCTCTTTGATGCAAATTGAGGTGGATCTTACCATTGTCGCGGCCTTGCTGACGGTAGTGGGTTACTCGCTCAACGATACGATTGTTGTCTTTGACCGTATCCGTGAAAACTTCCGCAAGATGCGTAAAGGCGAATCGGCTGAGGTCATGAACAACTCCATTACCCAAACGCTGAGTCGTACCTTGATCACTTCGGGTACGACTTTGTTTGTGGTTATCGCCTTGTTTACCCAAGGTGGTGCGATGATTCACGGTTTTGCCACTGCGCTATTGCTTGGTATCACAGTGGGTACCTACTCTTCTATCTATGTCGCTTCTGCGCTGGCATTGAAGCTGGGTATCACCCGAGAGCACCTGATGCCACCTCAAGTTGAAAAAGAGGGCGCTGAGTTTGATGAGATGCCTTAATGGCTCTCTTGCATTCTCCGTGCTCGCTACCTCTATTTGAGCTACTCCAAAGCCGCTGATGTCAGCGGCTTTTTTGTTCCTACTCACCGAAGGAAGAGTGATGAGAATTCGATTGTTGATAGTGATACTGGTGAGTCCACTGGCCTGCGCCAATACGCTGTTGATACCGATATTGAATGGCGATGCAATACGCCAAGAGATCCAGGAAACTTGGCTGGCGTGTGAGCGCGATACTTGGTGTGAGATGGCGCTGGACTATCATAAAGAGCACTATATTGCTGAAGCCACCTTAGACGGTGCAACGCTTTCAATCACATTACTGTCATCGTTTTCACCCCATCAATGGAGTCAGCTGCAGTTACATCTTCGCCAAGATGGTTTTGTGCTCAACCGCGTCACCATCGATGATCAGAGTTTAGATATCGAGACAGAACTCGCGCTTGCGTCAAACCAAGAGGTCGAAACCAAAATAGTGCGGCTTCTGGGGCAAGCCTCGCCTCGGTCTACCCAGCGCCTAGTCTATCAACATCGAGATTGGCGAGCGATGATCGTCAGTCAGGATGGGGTTCTTCGCGTGACGTTCGAGCCACGATAATGTTAGAGGTCGTCGCATGCAGGAATGCGATGGGCATTGCTCAATATCTTGTTATCATGGAGCAAACTCAACAATAGGATCTTATCTATGCCTCATCTACGTTTTCGAGCGGTGGAGCCGCAAACGGTTCAAACCTTATCCTCAACACTGCTTGATGAGCTCCAACCACACATGGATTGCCCCAAAGAGGATTTCACCTTTGAATACATCTATACCACGTTTTTTTATGATGGAGAGGTCAGCCAAGCGTATCCGTTTGTCGAAGTGTTGTGGTTTGATCGCGGCCAAGAGACCCAAGATGCGGTCGCAAGCATCATTACTCGTCAGGTTCGCGGCGTGCTTGGCGAAGAGGTCGATGTGGCGGTAATTTTCACGGCGCTTGAAGCCAGCGGCTATTATGATAATGGTGACCATTATTAAACGCTGAGTGGCAGCGGTAAATTGAGGGAAGGGATGAGTCATGAAAGCAGGGACGATTTGGCGACTTAGCGCCTTTCTACCTATCGCCTTGGTGATGAGCTTTGGCTCATCGATCAATGCTACGCCTTGGGAGGCCATTTCATCTCCGTCTCAATCTCAGCCGCAGGCGATAGGAAGCTACGCTAATGGCTGCTTAGCGGGGGCCAAGGCGCTACCGCTTGAAGGGGAAGGGTATCAAGTGCTGCGCAGCCAGCGCGCCCGATACTATGCTCACCCCAGTGCGATTCGCTACATCGAACATTTGGCTGAGCAAGCGCATCGAACGTTGAACACCTCACTCTTGATTGGCGATCTTTCTCTGCCACAAGGCGGTCGTTTTTCGTCGGGCCATTCAAGTCATCAAACAGGGCTCGATATCGACATTTGGCTTAGGTTGGTAGATGCGCCATTGAGTTCTCCTCAGTTGGCCAAACCTGAGCCTCTGAGCGTGGTCAACCTTGAGCAGTACCGCTTAGTGAAAGCGAGCTGGGATCGTCGTCATTTTGACTTGATCAAGCTTGCAGCCAGTGATGACGACGTCGCTCGAATTTTTGTTCACCCCGTTATCAAAGACACCTTGTGCCGCAGCGAAGAGAGCCAAGACAGAACATGGCTTCGCAAAGTTAGGCCTTGGTGGGGGCATCATTACCACATGCATGTTCGGCTTCGCTGCCCTGAGGGCAGTGATGCCTGTCAACCTCAAGCCGCGCCTCCAGCGGGAGATGGTTGCGGCGCAGAGCTTGCCAGTTGGAAACCACAGCCCAAACCTGCCATCAAAACGCCAACACCGAGCACGACAAGCAAAAAGAAAATGCCGAAAGTACCCCCCGGTCAATGTTTGGCATTACTAGCAGAACAGTCTTAAATCCTGTCATTCGTTTTCATGTTTTCTTCTAAAGAAGATAAAAACCGCGCTACTCGGGCGATATTCATGAATATCCGATCCAATACCCGCCGATATCCGTAAGAAATTTTCAGAATTTCGATTTAATTTGGGTTATTAGCTGTTGAGGTAGTGAGATGTTAGATACCCTCATGTTGTCGCGAATCCAGTTTGCGGCCAATATTAGTTTTCATATTTTATTCCCAACCATCACCATCGCTCTGGCATGGATGTTGGTGTTTTTCAAATGGCGTTACAACCGAACGCAAGCGCCAGTTTGGCTCGATGTCTATTACTTTTGGGTCAAGGTGTTTGCACTCACATTCGCACTCGGTGTTGTCTCAGGTATTACGATGAGTTTCCAGTTTGGCACTAATTGGCCGGGCTTTATGGAGCGAGTGGGTAATGTTGCAGGTCCTCTGCTGGGCTACGAAGTAATGACGGCCTTTTTTATGGAGGCGACCTTTCTTGGCGTGATGCTGTTTGGTCGAGGTCGTGTGCCCGACTGGTTTCATACTTTGGCCACCGTCTTGGTGGCGGTCGGCACGACCATGTCAGCATTTTGGATTCTGGTGCTGAATAGTTGGATGCACACGCCGGCTGGGTATGAAGTCATCGATGGTGTGGTGCATGTCACCAGTTGGAAGGACGTCATCTTCAACCCCTCTTTGCCTTATCGGTTTGCGCATACCCTATTGGCGTCTGGTTTGACCGCAAGCTTTTTGATAGCAGGCATCAGTGCCTATCAGCTTATTAAGCAACCTAGCCATCGTGCAGCCAAGCTTGGATTGAGAGTTTCACTGTTAGCGGCGGCGTTGTTCATTCCTGTTCAGATTTTTGTCGGTGACTTGCACGGCTTGAACACCTTAGAGCATCAACCGGCGAAGATTGCGGCGATGGAAGGAGTATGGGAAACAGAGCAAGGCGCTCCGCTGCTTCTGTTTGCTTGGCCAAATGAAGAGCTGCGTCAGAACGAGTTCGCGTTAGGGATCCCACATTTGGCGAGTTTGATTCTCACTCATTCGCTTGATGGGGAAATTGTCGGCCTCAATGACTTTGCACCCAATCACCCACCAGTGAAGCCGCTGTTTTTTGGCTTTCGGGTCATGGTTGGGGTCGGACTATTGATGCTAGCAGTAAGTTGGTTTGGTGGGTATCGCTTGCTCCGAGATCGAGACCTGCCGAGGCCCTACCTCTATGTCGTGGTCGCCATGACGTTTTCTGGGTGGATAGCGACGCTCGCAGGTTGGTATGTCACAGAGATAGGACGTCAACCTTGGCTTGTCACTGGTGTACTGAGAACGGCAGAAGCCGTCACACCATTGGCACCATCGAATGTGATGATCTCCTTGTCGATGTATCTTGTCGTTTATGCTGCTCTTCTTCTGGCGTACATCCACACCTTGTTTTATCTCGCTCGTAAGGACGTTGATGCTCACAAAGTTACGGCAACAGTACAACAAGGGGTACGCTAATGTTGAACTATTTACCAGAAGTTTATCTGTTGATCCTTGGCTTCACCGTATTTATGTATGCAGTGTTGGATGGCTATGATCTCGGCGTAGGTATGCTCCTTCCTAGCAACGATGAAGATCAGCGAGACAGAATGATTGCGTCGATTGGACCGTTCTGGGATGCCAATGAGACTTGGCTTGTATTGGCGGTTGGGATACTGTTGATAGCCTTCCCTAGTGCGCACAGTCTGATTTTTACCGAGCTCTATTTACCGACCGCCTTCATGCTGATTGCATTGATCATGCGAGGTGTCGCGTTTGATTTTCGAGCCAAGGCCAAAGCGGACTATAAGCAGCGGTGGGATAATTGTTTTAAATTGGGATCATTGCTCGCGGCACTGACCCAAGGATACATGGTGGGAAGGTACATCATGGGGTTCGAAGCATCGGCACAAGCTTACGGGTTTGCGTTTCTCAGTAGTCTTTGTGTTGCGTGCGCCTATGTATACATTGGCGGTGCTTGGTTGGTTCTCAAAACGGAAGGAAGATTGCAAGCCAGAGCTGCGCGTTGGTCACGCAGAGCGGGCTGGATTGCTGCGTTAGGGATAATCTCGGTCAGCATTGTTAACCCGCTAGTCAACCAACAGGTAGCGCAACGTTGGTTCAGCTTTCCGGAAATTCTGCTGCTTGCCCCGGTGCCTTTGGTGGTTTTGACGACAATCTACCTAGTTGACCGCTACTTACGTCGAGTTCCGACCAGTGATGATTGGGGCGCGCGTTGGCCTTTTATTGGTGCTGTGGTGATTTATGCGCTGAGCTTTTTAGGGCTAGCGTACAGTTTCTTTCCTCAAGTGGTACCTGGAATTATGGAGGCTCGCCAAGCGGCCTCTTCAGATGCGACGTTGATCATCGTCGGCTATGGTGTGGTTGTGGTGATGCCGATGATATTGCTCTACACCTTTGCGGTGTATCGCATATTTAAAGGCAAAGCCACAGAGCTCAGTTATAAATAACGCTGACTAACATAAAAAAACGCCGCTTCGATGAGCGGCGTTTTTTGGTATTAGGCTAACCCTTGAATGATGACGAACTTTTCGAGCAGTTCCTCTTCGGTCTCAATATGGTTTGGGTCCGTGATAATGCATTTGGTGATCGGACACACAGACTGACAGGTGGGTTTGTCGTAGTGCCCTTTACACTCTGTACAGAGATCAGGGTCGATCTCGAATATGCTGTCACCCATAGAGATAGCGCCGTTGGGGCACTCAGGGTCACACATATCGCAGTTAATGCACTTATCCGTGATCAGCAACGCCATGGTTATTTACCTGTTGGGTTACGGGTATCCTGACCAGCATTAAGGTTACGCATCAATAGACCAAATTCCAGATCCAAATCCTGTGGGACTGGAATGAAGACAAAGTGGCCATTGCCTTTTGCGTCATCGATAGACTCAGACTTGCGGTTTTCCATCGCTTCAAGCGTGAAGACTACATTACCTTTAGGTGTCATAAGCTCAAGGCTATCACCCACAACGAATTTGTTCTTCACTTCCACTTCTGCCATGTCACCGCGACGTTTACCGGTAAACTCACCGACAAACTGCTGAGAATCGGAAACAGAGTAGCCGTAGTCGTAGTTTTGGTAAGCATCGTGAGTGTGACGGCGAAGGAAGCCTTCGGTGTAACCACGGTGAGCTAAGCTTTCAAGCGTGCCCATTAGGCTCTCATCAAACGGACGACCAGCAACCGCATCATCGATCGCTTTACGGTAGACTTGCGCGGTGCGCGCACAGTAGTAGAAAGACTTAGTACGGCCTTCGATTTTCAGCGAGTGAACCCCCATCTTCGTTAGACGCTCAACGTGCTGAACCGCACGGAGATCTTTCGAGTTCATGATGTAAGTGCCGTGCTCATCTTCGTAAGCGGCCATCTTTTCTTCTGGACGGTGAGCTTCAGAGAGCAGCACCACTTCGTCGGTTGGTTTGCCACGACCAATCGTGGTTTCAGGGCGCTCGTCTTGAACTTCAACAGGCTGCGCCTGTGATGGATCAAACTTCTCAACGATGTCGCCAGTGTCGTTTTCTTTGCCTTGCTCAACTTTGTATTCCCAACGACATGCGTTCGTACATGTGCCTTGGTTTGGGTCACGTTTGTTGATGTAGCCAGAAAGCAGACAGCGACCAGAATACGCCATGCAAAGTGCACCGTGAACAAAGACTTCGAGCTCTGTTTCAGGGCAGTGTTCACGGATCTCTTCGATCTCTTCTAGAGAAAGCTCACGAGAAACAATCACGCGTTCAACACCGTTGGCAGCCCAGAATTTTACCGTCGCCCAGTTCACCGCGTTCGCTTGTACTGATAAGTGGATTGGCATATCAGGGAAGGCTTCACGTACCATCATAATCAGACCAGGGTCAGACATGATTAAGGCGTCTGGGCCCATTTCGACCACAGGTTTAAGGTCGCGGATAAAGGTTTTTAGCTTTGAGTTGTGCGGCTGGATGTTGCACACCACGTAGAGTTTTTTACCTAGCGCATGCGCTTCATCGATACCGATTTTTAGGTTTTCGTGGTTGAACTCGTTGTTACGAACGCGCAGGCTGTAACGAGGTTGGCCCGCGTAAACGGCATCAGCGCCGTAGGCAAAGGCATAACGCATGTTTTTCAAGCTGCCTGCCGGTGACAGTAGCTCAGGAACAAAAGCTTTCTCAGTGGTCATAGTCATTTCTCTTCAATCTGATCTCAAGTCAGGCCGATTCCACCATATGGAATCAGGGGCGCAAATTTTACGTCAAATACGCTGTGGTGACTAGGAAAACATAAGAGAGGTTAATGAAACGCCTTCTAAGCGAAGGCGTTGAAGAGACTTTGGGGCAGAAGATTACGCGTTCGGGTGCGGTAGTCCGCCAAGCATGCGGTAGAGATCCGGTAAGAAAGTGCTCATTTCGCCGCACATCAGTGAAAAGTCGGCATCAAAGCGCGCCGCTTGATCTTCACGAGGAATATCTTCGTTCTGATCTCTCAGTTCATCTGAAAACTTGAGGCGTTTGATGCTGCCGTCGTCGGCCAAAATAAACTCCAAGCGCTCTTGCCACCACAAGGCGAGTTTGGTGACTTGCTTATCCGCTTCAATGTGGCTACGAATTTCATCACTGGTAAGCTCTTGCTTCTTACAACGGATAATACCGCCTTCTTCCAGTACCGATTTTAGTTCGGCCTCGTCAAGCATTTGTAGGCCTGCTGGGAGATCGCCGCTCTTTACCCATTCTGTCATTGTAAGTTCGAGCGGTTTTTCCGGGATGGCAGGCACGATGGGTAAGCTTCCCATGGTTTTACGCAGTAGAGCTAAGACATCTTCGGCTTTTTTGTAGCTGCTCGCATCCACCAAAATAAAGCCTTCGCTCGGCAAAATCAGCACATAGGTGTGGTTGCTGCGGCTAAAGGCACGCGGTAGCAAATCCATCACGATGTCGTCTTTTAAGGTCTCTTTTTCTTTCTTTTTCAGTGGTCGACCTTCTTGCGCTTCCATGGCATCCACTTTAGCGTTCAGTGACTCTTTGATCACGGAAGCGGGCAACATTTTCTCTTCTTTCTTGGCGCAGATAAGAATGCGGTTTTCGGAAACGTGCGTCATCATGTCGCCGTGTTTCCCCATGGCGGTGACCCAACCGAATTTTTGTTTGTCTTGGCTGCCACATGGCGTAAAACGAAACTCTTGGAGCTGTTTTTCTAATTGGTCTGCATTGAACTCAATATCGCGGTTAAAGCGATAAACCAGACAGTTTTTAAACCACATATGATCTCTCTAGTGCTACAAGTAAGTCGGCAATAATAAGGAATTTCAACCAGATTGTCCTAGCCGAAATGCAAAATATGAAGATGAATCCAGAATAAAAGTTATATGAAAATTTGTTTTCAAAGGTCACAAAAGTGTCATAATTGCTAGTAATAATGCCTATGCATCAAGAGGCGGCAGGCTGCCCGCCCTAATCATTGAGTAAACTCAACGAACATAAGGTTAAATGATTATGTCTAGAAGGATTCTGGTTGTTGAAGACGAGGCACCAATTCGTGAAATGCTGTGTTTTGTTCTTGAACAAAAAGGTTACCAAGCAGTAGAAGCAGAAGATTACGATACTGCAGTAACCAAATTGGCTGAACCCTTCCCAGATCTAGTTCTGCTAGATTGGATGCTCCCTGGCGGCAGCGGTATTAATTTCATCAAACACATGAAGCGTGAAGAGCTGACACGCAACATTCCGGTAGTGATGCTAACAGCGCGTGGTGAAGAAGAAGACAAGGTTCGTGGCCTTGAAGTGGGTGCGGATGATTACATCACCAAGCCATTTTCACCGAAAGAGCTGGTGGCGAGGCTTAAAGCGGTGATTCGCCGCGTGACGCCCACTGCGCTGGAAGATGTGATTGATGTTCAAGGACTCAAATTGGATCCCGTTTCTCACCGTGTGACAGCGAACGATGAGCCTGTCGATATGGGGCCAACGGAATTCAAAATGTTGCACTTCTTTATGACTCACCAAGAGCGTGTCTACAGCCGCGAGCAGTTGCTCAATAACGTCTGGGGAACCAACGTGTACGTGGAAGATCGTACGGTTGACGTTCATATCCGTCGTTTACGCAAAGCACTCGAAGCCGCCGGGCACGATAAGTTGATCCAAACAGTGCGCGGTGCAGGTTATCGCTTCTCCACCAAAGCATAATCACATTAAACGTGTGAGGTCATAAGGAAAGCAAAACGGAGAGGTAAGTGGTAGAACGGTTAACTTGGAAAAAGCTGGCCTGGGAGCTGGCTTTTTTTTACACCCCTTGGGTACTCATTGGTTGGGTATTTGGCTATCTGCCGTGGCTGTTGTTAGCCGCGACGGCGATTCAGTTGCTGTGGCATCTGCACAATCAAATACGTTTATCTGCTTGGCTGTGGGACGAAAAGCGCCTGACGCCACCGTCGGGGTCTGGTAACTGGGAGTCGCTATTTAATGGCATTTACCGCTTGCAGCAGCGTCAGCGAAAAAAGCGCAAAGAGCTGACCAATCTTATCCGCCGTTTCCGCAACGGCGCTGAATCCTTACCCGATGCGGTCGTGGTGTTTCGCAGTGAGGGCAACATTGTCTGGTGCAACAAACTCGCCCAGCATCTGCTTGGATTTCGTTGGCCAGACGATTCGGGCCAGCCGATATCGAATCTAATTCGTACCCCTGATTTCATCAAATATCTCAATAAGCAAGATTTCTCTGTCCCTCTGGAAATGCGTTCACCGTTGAACGTCGAGCGAATGCTCGAGCTACGTATTGTGCCTTATACCGAAGGGGAGCACTTGATGGTGGTGCGTGACGTCACTCAGCTCAAGCAGCTTGAGGGGATGCGCCGCAACTTCTTCGCCAACGTGTCTCATGAACTTCGTACGCCGATGACCGTGCTGCAAGGGTATCTGGAAATGACGGAAGACCCAGACATGGTGGTCGGCCCCATGTGGAGTAAAGCACACGGCGTAATGACCGAGCAGCTAAACCGCATGAACAGTTTGGTCAATCAGTTGTTGACTCTCTCTAAGATCGAAGCGGCGCCCATGCATGAGCTTGAAGATGTTGTGAACGTCCCCGTGATGCTTGATGTGCTTGAGAAAGAAGCGGCGAGTCTCAGTGGCGAGCAAAACCATCAGCTCCACTTTGATGTTAATGACACGTTACGAGTGCTTGGTGATGAAGATCAACTGCGCAGCGCTATTTCTAATCTGGTCTACAATGCCGTGAAATACACCCCAGCTGGTGCGACGGTCAATGTGCGTTGGTATGAAACGACACAAGGGGCGAGGCTTGAAGTGGAAGACAGCGGTGACGGGATCGAGAAACAGCATATTCACCGTTTAACCGAGCGTTTTTACCGAGTGGATAAGGCACGCTCGCGTGATACCGGCGGAAGTGGACTCGGTCTTGCCATCGTTAAACATGCGTTAACTCACCACGATTCGCATCTTGAAATTGAGTCGCAAGTCGGTGTGGGCAGTAAGTTCTCCTTCTTGTTGCCAAAACGTTTGGTGGTGAAGTAATGGGGCGCCAAAAAGCGTGGCCAATCATCATTACGATTGGCGTGGCGGTATTGGGGCTATTGACTGGCCCTGCTCGAGCGACAGGATTGCAAGAGTATCAAAAAGTACGCGGCGTTAGCGGAAGCCTGAGCAGTGTTGGCTCTGATACGCTTGCCGGTATGACCACCTTATGGATGGAAGAGTTTACGCTGATTTACCCCAGTATTAACGGTCAAGTCCAGGCGTCTGGCTCTTCCACCGCTCCCCCAGCATTAACTGAGCGAACGGCGCAATTTGGCCCGATGAGCCGCGAAATGCGCAACCGTGAAATTGAGGCTTTTGAGCGCGAGCACGGTTACAAACCCACAGAGTTACGCGTCGCTATCGACGCGATTGGCGTCTTTGTCCACCGCGACAATCCGATTGAAGGGCTTAATTTTTCTCAGCTTGATCGTATTTTTTCCGCGACATTACGTTGTGGCGGTACGGAGAGTATCGAGTTTTGGACACAACTAGGACTCGACTACCAATGGGCAAAGCGTGCGATTCAAATGTTTGGTCGCAACTCGGTCTCCGGTACGTACGGCTATTTTAAAAACAACGCCTTATGCGGCGGTGACTTTAAAAATAACGTTAATGAGCAGCCGGGCTCGGCATCGGTCGTCCAATCGGTAGCCTCGGCGATCAATACGATTGGCTACTCTGGCGTGGGCTATCAAGTCTCAGGTGTGAAGCTGCTGCCGATTGCCAAAGAGGGTGAAGATTACATTGCGCCGAGTTATCAAAATATTTTGACTGGTCGCTATCCTTTGTCGCGCTACCTGTATGTGTACGTCAACAAGCATCCTGACAAACCGCTGCCTCATATCGAGCGAGAGTTCATTCGCTTTATTTACTCCAAACAGGGGCAAGCTTTGGTGAGCAAAGATGGTTATGTCCCTCTATCGCCTGAAATCGCGCAGCAGGAACTAGAAAAAGTCGGCCTTTCTCTACGTAATTAAACTGACGAAGACGTTGTCATCATAAGGTTAAACAAACGCCGCGTTCACTTGTAACGCGGCGTTTTTTCGTTTGATGATAGAGGCTGAGTCTAAAAGGTCAGTTCCCAGCCCACATTGTTCCAGTATTCTTGCTCGCAAAGCAGATCGGCATGGAGTAGTTTGTTGTGTTCCAACCACTGGGCTTCATCACAGTTCAAGGTCCAACTGTCGCCATCGACTTTCAGTGTCAGGGCTGGCAGAGGGTCATCGTTACGCTGACCGTTGAGCAAGATGGCGAGGCGCAGAATACGAATTAAACTGATGACGTGCTTTTTCTTAAACAGCGAAAACTCTTCCATTTCATTGAGCTTTAACGCTTTGCGCTGAAAGCGCGCTAACATGGCGAGAATGGTTTGCTGCTCTCGGTTAAAGCCGGGCATGTAGGTATGCTTGAGAATGTAAGCCGAATGGCGGTGGAAGGCTTGTAAGCTGATGCTAAGCCCTACTTCATGCAATAACGCGCTCCATTCGAGCAAATCAAACAGCTCAGAGTGTTTGTTAATGCCAAGCGCTTGGTGGGTTTGATCCAAAAACTCGCGGGCATGGCCTTTGACTTTGGCCGCATGCTCTAGATCGACCAGATGTTTACTGGCAAGGTTTTCCGTGGTGCGCATGCGGATGTCGGAGCGCTTAAAGCGCGATTCCATTTCGTAGAGTAAGCCTTCTCGCAGTGCGCCCTCTGAAAAGTGCATTTCGTTGATTTTGAAATCTTTGAAAATGGCGGCAAGGATCGCCACACCCGCCGCAAACACAGGCTGACGTTCCGGTGTGAGGCCGGTGAGGTTGATGTCATCAATCGTCTCCCACTCACAAAGCCTATCGATGACCTTATCGAGTCGTTTGCTGTCGATAATACCATCTTCAAAGCCCATTCCGACCAGTACATCACGAATGGCCTTAATGGTCCCTGAGGAGCCAAACGCGACTTCCCAACCTTTTTTGCGATATTGATGGGCAATGGACTCCAACTTTTGCTCCGCCGCTAAGGTCGCTTTGGCAAAGTTCTTCTTCGACAGTTTGTTGTTTTTGAAATAGTGCTTGGTAAAGCTGACGCACCCCATCTGTTTACTGTTAACTAAATGCGGTTCGAAGCCTTGCCCTATGATCATTTCGGTACTGCCACCGCCAATGTCTACCACCAATTTGGAGTCAGACGCCGGTTGCGTGTGGGCAACCCCCAGATAAATTAGGCGTGCTTCTTCAATGCCGGGGATGATCTCGATGGGAAAGGGCAGCACGTCACGGGCTCGCTGCAAAAAGATATGCGCGTTGTTGGCTTGACGTAGGGTGTGCGTTGCGGCGATACGCACATTGCTCTCCTCAAACCCTTGCAGTCGCTCAGCGAAGATGGTCAAACATTCTAAGCCACGTTCAATGGCGGCGTTGTCTAAATTTTTTTGTGCATCTAACCCAGCTGCGAGACGGACTCGCTGCTTGTGTCGACTTACCAGTTGCAAGTCTTGGTCTACAACTTTGGCGACCACCATGTGGAAGCTGTTTGAGCCAAGGTCAATCGCGGCAACATCACGAATTTCCGGTGTTTGGGTCATGAGTGATTGAAAGCTCTTTCTGTTTCTTTGTCTGTTTTTCTACATTCTTAAGATAGTCGTAAATGGCAATCTGTGAGCGAATTTTCTTTCGGTTTCCGCGTGGCACATAGGTATTGCTCATCTCTTTGTCTATCCACCTCGCCTTTACTGTATCGGTAAAGTGGATGTTGATGATATCGATAATGCGCTGTTTAAGACGTTCGTCACGCACTGGAGCACCGACTTCGATCCGATAGTCGATATTCCGTGTCATCCAATCTGCCGACGAGATATACACTTTGGGGTCACCATCATTGTGCGTGATAAGAACACGCGGGTGTTCCAAGAATCGGTCGACAATGCTGATGATTTTGATGTTGTCGCTTACGCCATCAATACCCGGTACCAAGGAGCACATGCCACGAATGATCATCTTTATCTCTACGCCAGCGCTGCTCGCGCCGTAGAGTTTATTTGCCAGTCCGCGATCGACTAGGTTATTGACTTTAAGAGTAATGGCGGCCTTTTTCCCCTCTTTCGCATTGGCAATTTCTGCGTCGATGAGGCGATAGAGCTGCTTGCGAGAGTTTTGTGGTGAGACAATTAGGTGATTGAAGCGCACCGGACGATACGGGTTCTCAATGTAGCCAAACACATTGCGCACTTCGTTGGTGAGCTCAGGGTCTGCGGTGAGAAGCGAGAAGTCCGTATAGATACGGGCGGTTTTTTCATGGAAGTTGCCGGTGCCGATGTGCGCATAGCGGACGATGTCGTCATCTTCGCGGCGTGTAATCAAGAGCAATTTAGAGTGGATTTTTAATCCGGGCGCGCCAAAAATGACATGCACGCCAGCTTCGGTCAGAATTCGTGACCACTCAATGTTGGCTTCTTCATCAAATCGAGCCTGAAGCTCTACGATTACCGTAACACTTTTGCCATTGTGCACCGCGTCAATAATGGAGTTCATCAGGCGTGAATCTTTGGCAACGCGATAAATATTGATTTTGATGCTCAGTACTTTCGGGTCGAACGATGCCTGCCTCACCATTTCGCTGATGTGCTCAAAGGTGTGATAGGGGTAATAGAGTAAGATATCTTGCGCTTTGATGGCATCAAAGGCGTTGGCATACCCGTCGAAATCAGCACATTTCATCGGCGGTAAGGGTTTGTTTTCAAGGTAGTCTCGGCCCACATTGGGAAAACCAATAAAGTCTTTAAAGTTGTGGTAGCGACCACCTGGGATCAAACTGTCGTAGTTGGAGATTTTCAGCTTATCGCACAAAAAGCTCAGCATTTCGGTGGGCATGTCACGCTCATAGACAAAGCGAACCGGCATCGCGGTTAAGCGCTGACTGACCCCTTCAGACATTTGCTCAAGAAGGCTGTGCTCGACTTCGTGACTGAGGTCGTATTCGGCGTCACGCGTCATTTTCATCGCGTAGCCGTTTAGCTCGTCATACTCAAAAAAGCCACTGAAGAGTTCATCCAAACAGTATCGGATGATGTTATCGAGAAGAATGATGGTTTTGCGCCGTTTGCCTTTCTGTTCTGGCACCATGACAAAGCGAGGCAAGTGGTCGGTGGGGATCTCTATCAAGGCATATTGATTGTGTTCGCCTTTGCGTAAGTCGACAGCGATGTAGGCGTATTCATCTTTTAGGAATTGCAGCACATCGATGTCGTCACGCATCAAAAGCGGGGTGATATGCGGAACCACTTCATTGCGAAAATATTTTTTTATCCACTTTTGTTGTGCGTCACTGAGCTGAGTTTCGTTGACTAAAAAAATCCGCCGACGCGCCATTTCGCGGATCAGCTCAGAGTAGAGCTCATCAAATTTATCATTCAGTTTGAGCGCTTTGCTCTGCATTTTACTCAGCAGGTGTTTGGGGTTGTCACTGCCTCCACGCTCTTGATTGATTAAAATTCGACGTTTGACATCGGAAAATCGAACTTTATAAAACTCGTCCAAGTTGTTGGAAAATATACCTAAAAATCGAATTCTTTCGATGAGTGGCACTTCTTTATCTGCCGCTTCTTGGAGTACGCGTTCATTAAACGACAGCCAACTTAGCTCTTTTTCGATATATAGTTTTTCAGCACTCATAACCCAACCTTTTCAACGTGCCTTCTCTAAGGGGCGCTATAGAGTAAGGACTTAATAAGACCAAACTGGTAGCCAAGCTAAGATCTTTATATGACATTTTTATTGCAGGTTTTTATTACACTACTTTCAGTTGCTTAATGTGAGCTGTAATATAATTGTCACCTAATGGAAATATTATACACTTGGGTCAATTTAGGTAAGTGGGACAGATGGTTAAAGGCGATTTTTCGTTACGAGAACGTGACAGAAAACGACTTATTAAAGATAGAATCGTAAAACTGGCTGTCTCTGCGGGGGGCGTCGGCGTGCTTGCGGCGCTGGTGCTGATCTTTGTTTATCTGGCCATGATGGTCTTGCCTCTGTTTTCTGACGCCAAGATCACGCCCAATTTGGCGACTAAAACGATAGATGAGCACTCTATCGTTGCGCTGGGCGTCGATGACTATGGTCACTCCGCTTATACCTTATCTTCTCTTGGTACACTCAAGTTTTGGGCGCTCAATGATGAGCGCCGCTCCGCGATTTATCACTATGACTTAGGGGCGCAGCACACCTTGTTTGCCTCTGGTCTTGGTGTAAACCCTTGGCATGCGATGGCGACGCCATCAGGGCAAGTGACGCTCTTTCGCCCTGAATTAAGCAGCAGGTTGGCAAACGGTGAGCGAGTACTCACCCCGAGTGTCGATGTGGTTACGCCGCCGCTGGATTTGCTCATGGGTGAATCAGTCACTGACGCTCAGTTGCGCGCATTTGCTTTTGCAGACCGCGATGCCTTCACGCACGATACTTTCACTTTGGTCGGTTACTATGACGACAATCGCATCCGTGTCCGTTGGTTAGATTCCAATGAGGAACGCCAAGAATTTGAGTTCCCACAGCCTTTTATCGATTTAGATCAGCTATTGCTCACCCCCAATGGTGACACGCTATATTTGCGCAGCGCATCTGAGTTGGTCATTGCCACCAAACAGCGTCAGGGGTTCTTGGTCCGTGAAGTGGTCGATTTAAGTGCAGGCAACGTCAAACATGCGGTGAGTGAGGTGCAGCTGTTAGCGGGCGCTTACTCTTTGTTAGTGAGCCACCAAGACGGCAAAGTGTCGCAGTGGTTTGATGTGCTCAAAGAGGGGGAGCGTCACTTGATGCCGATTCGAGAGTTTCAACTCGCACCGCAGTTACAATTGCTGCTGCCTGATACCTATCGCAAAGGGTTCTACAGTTTTTATACCAATGGCACGGTTCAAAGCCACTACACCACCAGTGAAAAGTTGGTCTTGTTTAACCGAGCCTTTGATAAAGCACCCACCTTAGCCGCGATGTCCAACAATGAGCAATATTTGTTGACCCAAAGTGGCGACCAGTTGTCTGTCTCGCATCTCGATAATCCATACCCCGAAATCTCGTTGTCCTCTCTGTGGCAAAAAGTGTGGTATGAAGGCTACCCAGAGCCAGAGTTTGTCTGGCAAACCACCTCAGCCAATGATGAGTTTGAAGCCAAATTCAGCTTGGTGCCGATCGCGTTTGGCACCATCAAAGCGGCATTGTTCGCCATGATGTTCGCGGTACCGATAGCGGTATTGGGCGCCATTTATACCGCTTATTTTATGACGCCAGCGATGCGCCGAGTCGTCAAGCCCTCTATCGAACTGATGGAGGCGCTACCGACGGTCATCATCGGCTTTCTGGCGGGCTTGTGGGTTGCACCGATTGTTGAGAACTATCTCGCGTCTGTGGTGGTGCTGTTGATCGCTTTGCCGCTGTCTACCGTAGTGGCCGGGGCGCTGTGGCAAAGTCTACCCAAAATGTGGAAGCGTCACTTTGCCAATGGCTGGCATGCGGTGATTCTTATGCCGGTGATCATCTTGCTGACGGTGGTGGTGCTTTCTCACACTAGCGGTTTAGAAGAGTGGTTGTTTGATGGCGATGTGCGTGCGTATTTGGCGCAGCACGGGATTGGTTTTGATCAGCGCAATGCTTTAGTGGTCGGGTTTGCGATGGGGTTTGCGGTGATCCCGACCATCTTTACCATTGCAGAAGACGCCATCTTCTCGGTACCGAAACACTTATCGGATGGGTCATTGGCCTTGGGTGCGACGCAGTGGCAAACCTTAGTACACGTGGTGTTGCTTACCGCCAGCCCGGGTATTTTTTCGGCCGTCATGATGGGGCTTGGCCGCGCCGTTGGTGAGACGATGATCGTGCTGATGGCCACCGGTAACACCCCGATCCTTGATTGGAACATATTGGAAGGAATGCGCACATTATCCGCGACGATCGCGGTTGAGATGCCGGAGTCGGAAGTGGGCAGTTCCCACTACCGATTGCTATTCCTAGCCGCGTTAATTTTGCTGATGTTTACTTTTGCAGTGAACTCGATAGCGGAGTGGGTGCGTCAGAGGTTAAGAGAGAAGTATCGTGCGTTGTAAGCGAGTCAAAACCGCTCAGGCGGTGAGCCATGATTAGTATAAAACCGGGTTATCAATGGCTGAAATCCGGCTCTCCTTGGATTTGGCTCACCGGCGGTGCGGTCAGCGTGAGCTTACTCTCGGTACTGGGCTTATTGCTGCTGATTGGTTGGAAAGGTCTCTCGTTTTTCTGGCCCTCTCCACTCTATCAATGGCAGACCTCTCAAGGTGAGGTGCTGGTGGGGCAACTCTACGCCACTGAATCGGTGCCCATTAATCATTTACAAGAGATGGCTATTGAATTGTCAGATGAGGTGGAAGAGCGAGGGTTGGTTGAGCGCTTGAGTATTAAAGTCGCCAACCGCGATCTCTATTCTGCCGATTTTGTGTCTGTACTTGAAACTGAGGTGTTAGATCGCACGACCCCTTCCGGGTGGGCGGTGATTGAGCGCACGCGCGGCGGTGATTTTTTTGGTCGACCCATCGCTTATCGACAAGCCGATGGCGAGATGAGCCAAAATGTGGATGTGGCGATTGGTCGTGGACTGGCGTTCGCGGAAGAGGTGCGGGGCAACATAGAGAATCTAGTCGAGAAGCAGATCAAAGTGCTCAGTGCGCAGGCAGATAAGCTACGCTTGGAGTATCGAAAGCGAGAACTCAACGGAAATTTGGACGATGCCTTTTTGCTGCGTTATCAGCTGCAATCCCAAGGTTTTAGCCAGCAGTTGATGGCGATGGAAGCGAGGCTTGATGATTGGCGTGATGAGCTTGATCTTCAAGGACTGGTCGTGGTGGATATGCAAGGTACACAGGTGACGATTCCACTGCGTGAGATGTTAGATGTGTGGTATCCCAATGATATGTCTCTGCTCGAAAAATTTGGCCAGTGGTCGGTGCAAGCTTGGAAGTTTCTGACCGATGATCCCAGAGAGTCCAACTCGGAAGGGGGGGTATTTCCGGCTATGTTTGGTACCGTGTTGCTGGTGATCATCATGTCGATTGTTGTTATGCCACTGGGCGTGATTGCGGCAGTCTACTTACATGAGTATGCGCACAACAACGTGTTTACTCGAGTGATTCGTGTGGCGGTGATCAACTTGGCTGGGGTGCCTTCGATCGTTTATGGTGTCTTTGGGTTAGGCTTTTTCGTCTACACCTTAGGTGGCTCGATTGATGCACTCTTCTATTCTGAAAAACTGCCCAGTCCGACGTTTGGAACGCCAGGGCTACTTTGGTCAGCGCTCACCTTGGCAGTATTGACCTTGCCTGTGGTCATCGTGGCCACTGAAGAGGGCTTAAGCCGCATCCCGAACTCGGTGCGTCACGGCTCTTTGGCATTAGGCGCGACGCAGTTTGAGACCATGTGGCGCATTGTTCTTCCGATGGCAAGCCCTGCGATTATTACCGGATTGATTCTTGCTGTTGCTCGCGCCGCGGGAGAAGTGGCGCCGCTGATGTTGGTCGGAGCGGTGAAGTTGGCCTCCAGTTTGCCCGTTGACAGCCAGTTTCCCTTTTTGCACCTTGAGCGTAAGTTTATGCATTTGGGCTTTCATATCTACGATGTCGGTTTTCAGACCACCAATATCGAAAGCGCGCGTCCCTTAGTGTACGCCACCTCTTTTTTATTGGTCACGGTCATCATCGGGCTCAACTTAACCGCCATCAGTATTCGCAATAATTTACGCGAAAAATATCGAACCTTTGGACAAGATTAAGCATGTTTTCAGTGAACCAAACCTTAGGCTACCGAGCGCCGCTAGATGTGCGTAACCTAAGCGATGAACAAACGGCGATCGAGATTGATGGCCTCAACTTGTTTTATCGTCACAAGCAAGCGCTGAGTGATATTTCAATGCGCATTCCTAAAGGTCAGGTGACGGCGTTCATCGGTCCATCGGGGTGTGGAAAGTCGACCTTGCTGCGCTGCATTAATCGTATGAACGACTTGGTCGAAGGCTGCCGCGTCGAAGGCAAAGTGAAACTGCATAAAAAAAACGTCTACCATCCGGGTGTCGATGTTGCGACGTTGCGCCGCCGAGTTGGAATGGTGTTTCAGCGTCCTAACCCTTTTCCCAAATCCATTTATGAAAACGTGGTGTATGGCTTGCGTCTGCAAGGCGTCAAAAACAGCCGAATTCTTGATGATGCGGTTGAACGTTCGCTTCGCGCCGCAGCATTATGGGACGAAGTGAAAGATCGCTTGCACGAAAATGCGTTTGGATTATCGGGTGGTCAGCAGCAGCGTTTGGTGATTGCGCGCGCGATTGCCATAGAGCCAGAGGTCCTTTTGCTCGATGAACCGACATCGGCACTTGATCCTATCTCCACTTTGACCATAGAGGAGCTGATCAATGACCTCAAAACCAAATATACTGTGGTAATTGTCACGCACAACATGCAGCAGGCGGCGCGGGTTAGCGATCACACCGCATTTATTCATATGGGGAAACTGATTGAGTATTCCGATACCGACTCAATCTTTACCTCACCGATGAAAAAGCAAACCGAAGATTACATCACCGGACGTTACGGATAATCAAAGAGGAGTCACACACAGTTTATGAATTTTGGTCGTCATATTTCAGGTCAGTTTAATGTCGAACTAGAGTCGATTCGTACCCACGTACTTACCATGGGAGGCTTAGTTGAGCAGCAGCTCTCTTTTGCTATGCAAGCGCTGCATAAAGAGGACATCGAATTGGCGCGAAAAGTAGTACGTGACGATCACAAAGTGAACGCGATGGAGGTGTCGATTGATGAGGCGTGTACTCGGATTATCGCCAAGCGTCAGCCGACCGCAAAAGATCTTCGCCTGATTATGGCCATCATCAAAACCATTACCGATCTGGAGCGTATTGGCGACGTTGCCACCAAGATGGCTTACGTTGCGATTGAAAGCCCATCCTCCAAAGAGCGCCAATTTCAAGTTTCCCTCGAGCCTTTGTGTCGCCAAGCGATTACCATGCTTCATCAAGTGTTGGACGCGTTCGCTCGTATGGATGTCGATGCCGCCGCAGAAGTGTACAAGCTGGATGATAAGTTAGATGCCGAGTACGAAGCCGTGATTCGTCAGTTGATGACTTACATGATGGAAGACCCGAAAAACATCCCCAACATCCTGCAAGTGATGTGGTCTGCCCGGGCAATTGAACGTGTGGGTGACCGCTGCCAAAACATTTGTGAATACATCATTTACTTTGTCAAAGGCAAAGATGTTCGCCACTTGGGCGAACAAAGCATTGATGATGCGTTGAATTCTGGACCTAAGCGTTAATACTTCTCTGGGACAAACGTCTGGTCGTCCATCGGCTTACGAATATAGCCTTCTTTGTTGATGTCCGGTAAGACGATCTCTGGATAAGAGATTTCTTGATAGTCAATTTGGCTTAAGAGATGGCTGATGCAATTGAGGCGCGCGCGTTTTTTATCATCTGAAGGAACGACCCACCACGGCGATTGTTTGGTGTCTGTGTAGGCAAACATCTTATCCTTCGCTTCTGAATATTCCGCCCAGCGGTTGCGGGACTCAAGATCCATAGGCGAGAATTTCCAACGTTTGATGGGGGTATTGATACGACCAAGAAAGCGCTTTTCTTGTTCTTCGTCTGAGACGGAAAACCAGTACTTAATCAAGATGATGCCTGAGCGCTGCAACATGCGCTCGAATTCCGGACAAGAGTGGAGAAACTCTTCGTATTGCGCTTCGCTACAAAAGCCCATCACTTTTTCAACACCAGCGCGGTTATACCAACTGCGGTCAAACAGTACTATTTCGCCAGCGCTGGGTAAATGCGCGACATAGCGCTGAAAATACCACTGCGTTTTCTCTTTTTCTGTTGGGGCAGGGAGCGCTGTGACACGACACACGCGCGGATTGAGTTTTTCGGTGATGCGCTTAATCACGCCCCCTTTCCCAGCCGCGTCTCTGCCTTCAAAGATCACCACGACTTTCAAACCTTCTTGCTTTACCCACTCTTGCAACTTGACCAGTTCAATCTGCAAGCGTTCCAGTTCACTTTCGTAAAAGGCTTTATCAAGTTTGTTCTTCGCCATGGTGCATCCTTTTAAGCTTTTATTATTATCAATATGTTAGCACTTATTCGGGACAATAGTGTTTGAATGGGCACATTTTACCGCTTTGACCACTTGGGCAATCGCATCTGGATCCGTGACTGGGATCTGATAGTCATCAATCTCGCCCATCGCCGCTTGAGAGTGTGAGCGCATTAAGCTTGGACGCAGGGTTTTTCCTGATAGGTGCAGCTCGGTCACGCCGGTCTGGTTGATGAGCTCGTGCGCGTTGCTGGCATTCACTCCCGCTCCCGCCATAATCACAATGCGCTCGCGCGCTTGGGTCACTAACTGTTTTAGCACCGAAACACCTTCAGGGGCTGTCAACGCAAGGCCAGAGGTTAAGACTCGCTCACAGCCTAACGAGATGATGGTTTCCAAGGCTTCACCGGGTTCTTGGCATTGATCAAACGCGCGATGGAAGGTCACACCCAACTGATGGGCGTGCGCGCGTTCGACGAGTTGTGAGGTCATGTGGGTGTCCACTTTCCCATCGGCAGTCAGAGCGCCAATTACGACGCCTTGTAGGCCACTTTGCGCGGCGGTGTCGATGTCGTGCAACATGCACTCTAAATCCTGTTCGCTGAAAATAAAGTCGCCTTGGCGAGGACGAATCATGGCGTAAATAGGGATGCCTTTTGCGTTTGAATCTAAGTCTCTCTGGATACTTTCTTTCTGGGCAATATCTCTCAGGGCACGGTAACGGCCCGCCAGGCGCATCAATCCGGCACTGGGGGTGAGGCCGCCAAGCGCTAACGCGCTGCACAACTCAATTCGTGTCGCACCGCCCTTGAGGGCGTGATGAAGAGATTCAATGTGATCGATACAGACTTCAATGTGTGTGGTCATAGGCTCTGTTACCAAAGGGATTTACTTTATTGTAGCGAGAGAACGTGTTGGGTATTAGGGTAAAGTGCTGCAAGGATACTTTCCTTGTTTATGGGGGCCTTGTTTCTGGGGATGCCCTGTTGGTGAGCATGGTATTTATGAGGATGTATAAAAAACAAAGCCCCTGCAATCGCAGAGGCTTGGTAACGATAAAGAGAGGGCATTACGCCGCGTCGTCTTGTTCTTCTGGGGTGTTTTCCGTGTCTACGGCCACCACTTTTTTCTTCTTCGGAGTGGGCTTGCGCTTTGCCCCTAATGCATAGAGCACTTCTTCTTTATTTTGCGCTAGGAACATCGCCAAATCTTCTTGCTTGGCTTCATCTTCCATCAGTTCACTTTTACCTAGAAGCTCGAAAAGCTCGTCCGCCATATCGAGCATTTTGTCATAGGCGTCCGCTTCCGCTTTAGAGGTAAAAGTCATTTTCTCTTCTCCGTTGCGTTCTACCACGTACTTGACGATTACAGCCATGGTTGGTCCTCTAACTTAAATTGATAGGTTTTATTACTGGCTGTTTATACAGGTTTGAGTTACTTAAGTCTAGGTGTGCGTGCGCGCTATGAGAGACAGATGCTTAATTTTTCCACTGCTGACAAAAGGCAATAAAGGATTTGAGTAGCGGGCTTTGATATTTTTCTTTGTGCACCAATAACCAAAAGCGGCGTGTCATATCGAGGGGCAGCGGCAACTCAATCACTCGGCCATCATTGATCGCCGGTTGTGCCGATAAGCGCGATAGACAGCCTAAACCTAAGTCAGCGGCGACACTGTTGATCAGGGCTTCGGTGGTATTGAGTTCAAATGATTCCTGCCATCGTTCTAATCGCGGCGCGATAACGCGCAGAAAGAACTCGCGAGAGCCAGACCCCGCCTCGCGCAGTACCCAGCGGCTGTGTTCCAGCTCATCCATTGCTACTCGTTCGTGACGTGCGAGCGGTGATGAGGGCGAACAAATAACGCACATCTCGTCGCGACTAAATGGGGTAGAGTTTAGAGCCGGATGAAGCGTTTTACCCTCAATCAAGGCGATATCCAGTTCATAGTCGACCAGCTTTTCACAGATCAAAGCGGAGTTGGAGATCAATAAGCTTTGCTGCTCATGGCCAGTTGCGTCACGAAAGGAGCGCAGGAGAAACGGTGCTACTTGATTGCCGATGGTATCGCTAGCGCCAATTCTCAGTTCGCCGCTTAACCCTTGAGTGTCATCAAACAGATGTTCAATATCTCTGGCTCGTTCTAACAGTTCATCGGCCATCGGCAGTAGTTTGATGCCCTCTTGATTGATCAGCAGACGGTTATTCACACGATCAAACAACGAGTGTCCGAGCTGTTTTTCAAGCTCTGACAAGGTCATGCTAACCGCCGCTTTGGAGAGATACAGCGCGTCAGCAGCGTGGGTGAGAGTGTCATGCCGAGTGACAGCAAGGAACACCTTCAGTTGTTTCAGTGTGAGGTTTACAGCCATAATATTGATTCGATAAATAGAAGCGATAATGGCTATCATTGGCGAAATTAGACTATCGTGCAAGTCGAATGAAACCCGACTTCGTCAGCTTGTAAACGTCACTATATTCACTGACTTATGCTAATCTCACCCTATCGTCCTCTTATCGTGTGAGCGCCTTGTGTTTACTGTCTATCATTCCAATCAAGTCGATGTGTTGAAATCTTTGTTGGTGGAGCTCATTCGCCATCAGCCGCTTGAGAACCCGTTTGAATCCGAGCAGATTTTGGTTCAGAGCCCCGGCATGTCTCAATGGCTGAAAATGGAACTGGCGAAAGCGTTCGGTGTGGCTGCAAATATAGAGTTTCCTCTTCCCGCGACCTTTATCTGGAACTTGTTTACCCAGGTCTTGCCCGATGTGCCGACTCGCAGTGCGTTTAATAAAGAGGCGATGACATGGAAGTTGATGCAAGTGTTGCCATCTCAGCTAGAAAGGGACGAATTTGAACCGTTACGCCGTTACTTGGCTGACGATCGAGACAGCAGTAAATGCTATCAATTGGCAGAAAAAATTGCCGACATCTTTGATGGGTATCTGGTTTATCGACCTGAGTGGATCGCCAGTTGGGAGGCGGGGCTAGGTGTCGCTGAAATACACGATGAACACCCTTGGCAACCCATCCTTTGGCAAGCGCTCTACGATCAGACTCTGGCGCTAGGGCAATCGCCTTACCATCGTGCCAACCTCTATCAAGAATTTATCGAAGCGCTTGAACATCGAACGGGTGGTTTTGACCATCTGCCCAAACGCTTGTTTGTGTTTGGTATCACTTCTTTACCACCTCGCTATATGGATGCGCTTAAAGCGATCGGTGAGCACATTGATGTCCACCTCATGTTCACCAACCCGTGTCGCTACTATTGGGGGGAGGTCCGTGACCGTAAATTCTTAGCAAAATTGGCGGCGAAGCGGCGCAAACATCTGGTGTGGCAAGAGGATCACTCAGAGTGGCAAGGCGAGAGCGAACCGCTCAAAGGTAGCCTTGAAGAGAATATAGTAGATGAGCTGCACACCGATGTGGTGGGGAACAGCTTGCTGGCCTCAATGGGCAAATTGGGGCGCGACAACATGTATCTGCTTTCTCAGTTGGAATCCCATGAGATTGAAGCCTTTGTGGATATCGAGCGAGACTCATTGCTGCACGAATTGCAGGCCGATATCCTCAATCTTGAAGAGCATCAAGATGATACGTTGCTCGACACGAGCCACCATAAACGTCGCGTTTCGCTGCAAGACCGCTCACTGACCTTACATGCTTGTCATAGCCCAATGCGAGAAGTGGAAGTGCTGCACGATCAACTGTTGGCAATGTTTGAAGCGGATCCGTCGCTCAAACCGCGTGATGTGATTGTGATGGTGGCGGACATCAATGCCTACAGTCCGGCCATTCAAGCGGTGTTTGGCAATGCGCCGGGTGAACGATTCATCCCTTTTTCTATCTCGGATCGCAGTGCCAACCAAGAAAGCCCGATCTTGAACGCTTTCTTATTATTGACCATGCTGCCGCAATCGCGCTGTTTGGCCTCGGAGCTGCTTGAGCTGCTGGAAACACCAGCGATCTTGGCGCGATTTGGTCTCGACGATAACGAGTTTATTCGCGCAAAACAGTGGGTAGAGCAATCGGGGATTCGCTGGGGACTCGACGGCCACACCGCACAAGAATTTGATTTGCCTAAAACAGGCCAAAATACATGGCAATTTGGTATTAACCGCATGTTGCTGGGCTATGCGATGCCTGCATCGGCAGGGCTGCTGAACACCGAACAAGGCGAACTGGCGCCGTTCAACGAAGTTCAAGGCCTTGGCGCCGAACTGGCGGGCAAACTGGCTCACTATATTGAAACCGTTGCTCACTATCGCGCTAAGTTAGCGCAGAGCCAGGGGGTGGATCAGTGGCGCGAAGTGCTGACTCAACTGTTGGATGATTTCTTTTTGGTGGATTTGGATGGTGAAGCGGCGCTCAAATCCATTCGTGATACGTTGGCGATGCTCAAAGAGCAGCTGAATGATGCCGCGTTCAGTGCGCCGCTCTCTGCTGCGATTGTGACGCAGTATTTGCGTGACAAACTCTCTGGTACGCGGGTAAGTCAGCGCTTTCTTGCCGGCCAAGTCAACTTCTGTACCCTCATGCCGATGCGCTCCATTCCATTTAAGACTGTGTGTCTATTGGGGATGAATGAAGGCGTTTACCCTAGGTCTGTGCCGCCGGAAGGGTTTGATTTGATGAATGGTCGCGCCAAGCATGGCGACCGTTCGCGCCGTGATGATGACCGCTACCTTTTCTTAGAGGCGCTGTTATCGGCGCAGGATACGCTCTACATCAGTTATGTCGGGCGCTCAATTCAAGACAACACGCCGCGCATGCCATCGGTGTTGGTCTCTGAGTTAATGGAATACTGCCATCAAAACTACTGTTTGGAAGGCGATTCAGATTTAGGCTGTGATGAGTCCGGCTCGCGCCTTGTTCACCACTTGAGCACGTCTCATCCCATGGTGCCGTTCAGCGCTGAGGCGTTTCTTGGCGAGCGGGCAAGTTACGCTCAAGAGTGGTTACCTGCCGCCTTGCGCCAGGGGCAAAAAAGTGGTGATTTTCAGCGTCAGTTGAGTGACTACTTACTCGGCGCGCATTTTCCACTCGAGTTGGATTTAGTCGAGCTGCAACGCTTTTGGCGCCTGCCTGTTCAGTACTTTTTCAACCGCCGTTTAAAGGTGACGTTTGAGCCGCCGCAACCTGTGATGAACGATGAAGAGCCCTTTGTGCTGGGCGGACTGGAAAGCTATCAGTTGCGCGATGAGCTGCTTACGACACTGCTGACCGCTCACACATTAGCTGATCGCGATCCTAGTCGCTTGATGGCGCAATGTGTGGCGAAGCATCGCGCCGAAGGGCGTTTGCCTATTGGCGCCTTTGGTGACATTGAGTTTGAAACCAACCGAGTGCAAAGTGAAGAGTTAGCGAAAACCTTGCACGGATTGTGTCAAGCGCCTTGTGAGGATCATGAAGTCACTCTCACGTTGGATGTGCTTGGCGATGGCAAACCCGTACAGCTGGTCGGCTGGTTGACTCAAGTGTACCAATCTGGGCTAGTGCGTTTTCGTACTGGGCGGATTCGATCTCAAGACTATCTCTCCGCTTGGCTTGATCATTTGGCCATGGCCGCCAGTGGTCGTGCGCTGCGCACTCACCTGATCGGCTATGACAAAAAAGAAGGGGCGCAGCATCTAATCTACCCTGCACTAGAGTCTCGTGAGCAAGCGTACGCACTACTCAATGAGCTGGTGGGTTTTTACTACCAAGGCATGAGTGAGCCTTTACCTTATTTCCCTCGTACCGCTTTAGCGGCGATAGAAGCGGGCTTTAGTCGCGGAAAGTGGGTGGAGGATGAAGACAAATCGCTGAAAAAAATGGCCGATACGTTCAATGATGGCTACATGTCGAGTGGCGAAGGCAACGACAGTTACATTCGTCGTATTTGGCCGCAATGGGATGAGGAACTGGCCGCTCGAGTGCGTACATTGGCTGCTCGCGTCATTCAAGCACCTCGTCTCGCTGCACAAGATGCTGCCGATGTGTCTTAAAGGGTCAGTGAAGATGAAGAGCAAAAATAGCAGAAGGTAAAGTGGCCGCCAGAAAATCATTATAGTGTAGGGCGTTCGCTGTACGGCCACAGGTCAGAGGGACCATGATTTGTTGGGTTGATGGGCAGACACACTGCCTCAACTCATGCTGCGGATACTAACGACTCACTCTATAGGCTGCTGTGAGTAAGATCGCAGAACTACCCGTATTTTTATGGGGTTAACAGATAAAATAGCGTTTTATTAACCGGATCACATTGAGTATTAGCACTAATATTGTCGAGCTGAATCGTGATAGGTGAAACATCCATGAATTCATACAATGTGCGATTGAGCCAATGTGTGAACTCGTACAGTTAAAGGGCAGAATTTTATGACCGCATCGTCTCGTTCCACTCTTTCTAGTGGTGGTGATATCACACCGACCGCACTCGATACGATGACCTTTCCATTGCATGGTGCTCGGCTGATTGAAGCCTCAGCTGGAACAGGAAAAACCTTTACCATTGCAGGGCTTTATTTGCGCTTGTTGCTCGGGCATGGCGACGAGCAGACTCGGCACGCGCATCCGCTCACTGTGGATCAGATTTTGGTGGTGACCTTTACTGAGGCTGCCACGGCGGAGCTGCGCGATAGGATTAGGGCGCGTATTCATGACGCGCGCCTTGCTTTTGCTCGTGGCCAAAGCAGCGACCCAGTGATCGAGCCTTTGCTTGAAGCGGTGACGGATCACGCTCAAGCTGCGCAAATATTGCTGCAAGCGGAAAGGCAGATGGATGAAGCCGCCGTCTACACGATTCATGGTTTCTGCCAGCGGATGCTGACGCAAAATGCGTTTGAGTCAGGCAGTCGATTTAGCAATGAATTTGTCACTGATGAAAGCCATTTAAAAGCGCAAGTGGTCGCAGATTATTGGCGGCGTAATTTCTATCCATTACCCCCGCAACTGGCAGGTGAAATTCGCCGAATTTGGCGGGCGCCGAATGAGCTGTTAGCCGCGATTTCGAACTATTTGACTGGTGCACCTTTGGCGTTAAGCGTGCCTGCAATGCAGGGCAGCTTAGCGGATCTGCATGAGCGTAATCTGGCTCAAATTGATGAACTTAAGGCACTTTGGCGAGCGCATCAAGACGAGGTGCTGGCGATCATCAACGAGTCAGACGTCAATAAGCGCAGTTACAGTAAAAAATCGCTACCGACCTGGATAGAGAGTGTTTCTGCCTGGGCAGCCCAAGCGACGACAAACTATGAGATACCTACGGCGCTGGAGAAGTTTGCGCAAAACGCACTGCTTGAAAAAACACCGAAAGGCAAAGCACCTGAGCACCCGTTATTTGCACGTATTGAAGCGCACCTCGCTCACCCGGTGGATCTGAAGGCGCCGATGTTGGCTCATGCGATAGAGCATTGCCGCGCAATGCTGGCAGCGGCCAAAGCTCAGAAGCAGTGGCTCTCGTTTGATGACTTGTTGACTCAGCTTTCTGCGGCGATCGACCTTGATGATACTGAGCTACTGCGTGAGCGCATTCGCACTCTCTATCCCGTTGCAATGATCGACGAATTCCAAGATACCGACCCGCTGCAATACAGTATTTTCAGTCGTATTTACCTTGATCGCCCTGAGTGCGGTCTGTTTATGATTGGCGACCCGAAACAGGCGATTTACGCGTTTCGTGGCGCGGATATTTTTACCTACATTAAAGCGCGCCAACAGGTGACGTCGCATTTCACTTTAGGCACGAACTGGCGCTCAAGCGCAGATATGGTGGCAGCGGTCAATCAAGTGTTTTCAGTGCCGAAAAGCCCGTTTATCTACGATCAAGATATTCCTTTTTATCCCGTCAACGCCTCTCCGGGTTCTGAGCGCAAAGGTTGGACGTTAAGCGGCACACGACAACCAGCGTTGACGTATTGGTTACAAGAAGCTGAAGAGAAACCGCTGGCCAAAGGTGAGTACCTTGAGGCGATGGCGAGTGCGACGGCCAACCAGATCCAGACAATTCTTCAGGCTGCGGCTAATAATGAGGCCATGTTGGTAGGCGCGAAAGGCGAGCAGGCGATTGAGGCCGGTGATATTGCTGTGTTGGTGCGCACTGGGAATGAAGGTCGGATGATCAAACAAGCGCTGGCCGATCAAGGCATTGCCAGTGTCTATCTCTCCAATCGAGACAGTGTGTTCAGTTCTGTTGTTGCAAGCGATGTGCAGCGTCTATTGCAAGCGGTGCTGACGCCCGAGTACGACAGAGCGTTAAGAGCGTGCTTAGCCAGCGAACTGTTCGCCCTTGATGCTGCAACACTTGATAGCTTGAACAACGATGAAAACGAGTGGGAAAACGCGATCGATGAGTTTAAAGGTTACCGCCAACTTTGGCAGCAACGCGGCGTATTGCCGATGTTGCGCAGCGTGATCAGCAAGCGTCATATTGCAGAGCGCCTGCTAGAAGAGCAAAACGGTGAGCGAACCTTGACGGATCTGATGCACATGGGTGAGTTATTGCAACAGATGAGTGGTGAACTCGACAGCGATCATGGCTTGTTGCGTTGGTTGGCGCAATCCATCAGCGATGCGGAGCAAGGGCTTGGTGGCAGTGATGAGCAAATTCAGCGCTTGGAATCGGAGCGTAATCTGGTGCAGATCGTCACCATCCACAAATCGAAAGGGTTGGAGTACGACTTAGTCTTTCTGCCGTTTGCATTGAGCTATCGTGAAGCGAGCGAGGCGAAGTATTACGATGCTGAGCAAGATGTGACCATGCTCGATATTACTGGGCAAAGCGCGGCTTTGGCGCTTGCGGATAACGAACGTCTTGCAGAAGATCTGCGTCTGATTTACGTGGCATTGACGCGTGCGGTATATGGCTGTTTTGTCGGCGCCGCACCACTGCGTAATGGTCGCTCGACCAAAGAGCCGACGGGCGTACACAAAAGTGCGATGGGTTATTTACTGCAAGATGGCCAAGAGGGGGGCATCTCAGATTTGACTAAGGCGATTTGCCGGCAAAGTGAGGCGTTGGCTTGTGTTGCTGTGGCGGACCTGCCAAATTCGCACGCTCAGCCGCTGATGATTCCTCCACCAGAGATGCCGCCACTTGGCGCCAAAGCATTTACCACACCACTGGACCGCTATTGGCGCATCACCAGTTATTCCGGTCTCGTTAAACAATCGTCTAGTCATGCGGCGCAAGGGTTTGAGGATGTACTGCGCCTTGATGTGGACTCGGCGCAGGATCACGACGAAGCGTCACTCACTGAACCAGAAAAGTCGATTTTCACCTTTCCCCGCGGTGCAAGGCCGGGCACTTTCTTACATACGTTATTTGAAGACGTTGAATTTACCGAGTCTGCCCATAGCGATCACAATCGCGCCATCATCGAATCGCTATTGCAAGCCGAGCAGTTGGATGAGAGCTGGCTTCCTGTATTGCAATCGTTGGTCGATACTGTGTTGGCGACGCCCTTAGATGGCGATGCACTGCGACTGAATGAAAAAGGGCCATCTCAGCGTTTGGTAGAGATGGAGTTTTTACTACCCATTACCGTTTTGGACGCGCCATCCCTGAATCGAGTGATCACGCGTCACGATACCCTGTCCGCGCGCGCCGGTGAGCTCGGGTTCCAAACAGTGCGCGGCATGTTAAAAGGGTTCATCGATTTGGTGTTTGAGCACCAAGGTCGCTACTACGTACTGGATTGGAAGTCGAACCACCTTGGCAGTGATGTCAGCGATTACCATGGTGAGGCGCTTAACCAAGCGATGGCCGATCATCGCTACGATCTCCAGTATCAGATTTATGCCTTAGCCCTACACCGTTTCTTGCGCAGCCGCTTAGCGAATTACGACTATCAACACCATTTTGGCGGTGTCTATTATCTCTTTTTACGCGGTATGGATGGCCAGAGCGAACACGGCATTTTTTCGGCGAAACCGAGCTTAGCCATGTTGGAGGATTTAGATCGATTGATAGAGGGTAAGCCGATTGAAACCAAATTTAACCCAGCGGGCCAAGGGGAGTTGATCTAGACATGGCGCTACTTGTTTCACAGCTGCAACTCTTGGCAGCAAAAGGCATGATTCGCCAGTTGGACTACCAATTTGCGCGTTTTATCCATCAGCAGTCTAACGATGACCACCTGGCGTTTATCGCTGGGTTGACCAGTGCAGAGCAGGCGAAAGGCAATATCTGTTTACCCCTTTTTGACGCCAATGGTCAAAAGGCGGATCTGGCACACAAGCTCGGTTTGTATGGCGAGGCAGCGCTGAATCTCAATCAGATCTTACATACATTTGATTGGGCTGCCCATTTAGTGAATTCGTCGTGGGTGGGGAGTGCGGGTGAGCCGCTTCCTTTGATGTTCGATGGTGAGCGACTCTACTTGCACCGTTTCTGGCATTATGAAACGACCTTATCCGAACGCTTATTGAGCTTTGGGTTACCGATGATCCTAAAGCCTGATGAGCAAGCGAAGTTGACCGAACTTCTTGATCATCTATTTGCGCGAAATTATCGCTATCTTTTTGACAATATTAGAAAAAGTCAGTCGGTAACCCCCGTCATAATTCAGCAATTAGTGTGTGACCATTTGGATGTGGTTACGCCTGATGAGCTCGATTGGGTTGCCATAGGCCAAATACTCCAGCAGGCCAAAACCGTGGCCGAGTTGTCTGCTTTAGATAAGCTCGTCCCCCAAGCGGTATGCGTCAGTTGGCAAAAGGTGGCGGCGGCGGTGGCGCTCACTCGTCGATTTGCTGTGATTTCTGGTGGACCCGGTACAGGCAAAACGACCACTGTGACCAAGTTACTCGCCGCCTTGATTGAGCAAGCAAAACAAGATCGCATCCATGGTCATGTGCCAACCATCAAATTGGTGGCGCCGACAGGAAAGGCCGCCGCGCGCCTGACTGAATCTATCGGCCAAGCGGTGGAGCAATTGGCGGTGAGTCCAGAGTTGAAAGCGGCCATACCGACACAAGCTAGCACCATTCACCGTTTGCTTGGCGCGATTCCAGACAGCGCCGAGTTTCGCCATCATCACGATAACCCTCTGCATTTGGACATTTTGGTCGTCGATGAGGCGTCGATGGTCGATCTCTCTATGATGCATAAGCTGGTGGATGCGATGCCCAAGCAGGCTCGGCTGATTTTACTCGGCGATAAAGATCAGCTTTCGTCAGTGGAAGCGGGCGCGGTATTGGGCGACATCTGCTCTTTCCATCAAGAGGGGTATAGCGCCTTGCAGGGCAAACTAGTCGCCCAACTGACAGGGTTTGATTCACTCGCGCATGAAGCAAGCGCCAGCCAATCAGGGATGGCGGACAGTCTCTGTATGCTGCAAAAGAGTTATCGATTTGATGCGCGCTCCGGGATTGGTCAATTGGCCAAAGCCATCAACTTGGGAGACGTAAGCAAGGTGGAGCAAGTTTGGCGGCAAGGGTTTGAGGATATAGCCAAATACCCTATCGACACAGAGCACTATCAACAGCTGATAAAATCTCTGGTGGAAGAGTATCGCGGCTACCTTGCTCTGTTAAATGAGGTGAATCAGGCGCAGGAAGATCTCAATACGCTCGCTCGCAACGCGTTATCGGCATTTGCACGTTGTCGTTTGTTGTGCGCCGTTCGAGAAGGGGACTTTGGTGTGCAAGGGCTCAATGCCCGTATTGAGCGCGCTTTGGCTGCGCGCAAGCTGATTCAGGTACAAGATGAGCTATGGTACCACGGTAGGCCCGTGATGGTGACGCGCAACGATCACGCGTTAGGCCTCTACAATGGTGACATCGGTTTGTGCATTCGTGATCCTGACGAAGAAGGGCACAAGCTGAAAGTCTTTTTTGAACTGCCAGATGGCAGCGTAAAGGCGGTGTTACCGAGCCGTGTGCCCGAACATGAAACCGCCTATGCGATGACGATTCACAAATCGCAGGGCAGTGAATTTGATCATACCTTGATGATTTTGCCACCGGAGTTTAGCCCTATCTTAACTCGAGAGCTCATTTATACTGGCGTCACTCGCGCTAAATCACGTTTAAGTCTGTATGTGGATGAGTCGGTGATGGCAAGAGGAATAAAAGTGCGAACGGTTCGGGCCAGTGGTTTGACACAGCGCTTGAAGGAAAAAGAGTAAGGTGAGAGAAGGGATGAGCAATCGTCCCTGATTGCTGGCTGCGCTTGGGCAGCGTCGAGCGCCGTCGGTTACAGCGCTTGCGTAAATGAGATGCTGCGAATCGCGTATTTTTCTTGGTAATTGAGGATAAACGCCTTCAACCCTTCTGTGACTGGGAAGACACAATGTACGTCGAGCCCGGCTAACAGTTCGTTGTCTGCCATATCCCAAAAACTTTGAATCGAGTTACAGATGATGGTTTTCATCAAGTTATATGCTCTTAGTATCGTGTTTATCTACTTCAAGCAATCCGTGCGACTTACGCCGAGTTCTCTCAGGTCGTAAGTGAAGGTAAGTCCATAGAGCCCCTGAATCGGGAGCGCAAATATTAACCAATTCAATATATTAAATAAAGTGCTTATCGATAAAAATCGATAGCTCGGTGGCTAACCTATTAAAATGGCTAATAATTTAGTTTTGAAAATCTTGGCAACTGCCGTTTTCCCCTTCATTCCTAATGAGAAAAACGGCAGTAAAAAATCAAAGTTTGATGCTTAATATCTTTGATTTGCGTTGATAGTTGTACAAATTCTGTTTTTGAGATGGTAGGCACTCAACGCCCATTTCGAAGAAACCTTGCTCCCTAAACCAGTGCAAACTGTGAGTGGTTAATACAAAAATCTTCTCAATTCCTTGTGCTTTGGATTGCAGTTTCATGTGGTTAAGTAACAGCAGGCCGCGGTTACCATCACGATATTCTGGATGAATCGCGACACAGGCCATCTCGGCCATTTTTTCCTGCGGGTAGGGGTAAAGCGCCGCACAGCCGATGATCAAGCCGTCTTTTTCTATGATGGTGAACTGATGAATCTCTTGCTCCAGTTGTTCACGAGAGCGTCTGACCAGTATGCCTTGCTCTTCCAGTGGCCTAATCAGCTCGAGTATCCCACCGATGTCATTGATGTCAGCCATTCGCACTTGCTCAGCGCTGGCATGAACGATCTGGGTACCGATACCATCAAGCGAGAAGAGTTCCTGAATCAGCGCGCCATCCACCTTATAACTGACCAAATGACTGCGTGGCACTCCAGCGCGGCAGGCTTTGGTGGCGGCACGCAAAAAACGCAGTGTCCCAGAGGTGTCGTCGCTGCTAGGGTTGGCTTCCGTTTCCAGTGAGGACAAAATGGCCTCGGCATCTTTAGGAAACAGCTCTGCCACGACATTGTCATTGGCATCAATGACCCCTTGCTCAGAACAAAAACCGATCAGCTTATCGGCTTTGAGCTTGATGGCGACTTGTGTAGCCAACTCTTCCGAGAGTAGGTTAAATGACTCGCCAGTCACTGAACTGGCGATCGGGCCAAGCAGCACAATGGAGCCATGGTCGAGCATGCGATTGATGCCTTCGACATCAATACGCCGAATGCGGCCACTGTGACAGTAGTCCACACCATCATCGACGCCCAACGGTTGGGCAATAATAAAGTTGCCGCTGACGACGTTGAGCTGTGTTCCCGCCATCGGCGTGTTGCTCATGCTCATGGAAAACTGCGCCGTGATGGCCAGTTGCAGTTGACCGGCGGCTTGCATCACGTAGCTCAAATGGGTTTCTTGCGTCACTCGTACTCCCTTGTGATAGGGGGTTTCGCTGTGATTGTGCTGCAAAATGTCGTTAATTTGTGGCCTTGCTCCATGGACGACGACGATTTTCACGCCCAGGCTATGAAGAAGAGCAAGATCACTGATAATATTCGGAAAATTTGCATCTGCGACGGCCTCGCCTCCGAGCATCACTACCATGGTTTTACCGCGGTGAGCATTGACGTAAGGTGCCGATTGTCTGAACCCTTTCACAAGGGCGGTATTTCGAATTTTCACAGAAGCGTCCAAAGTTACAAGTGAATGAGTATGTGGAAATATTGCAATTTTATTCTTGTTTCGGCAAGTGCTTTTCTTATCTCGAGCGGATTTTCTTGAGATGGAAAGCAAACAGTGACCTTGGCTAGACTCGCCAAAGTGCGCATTTTGGTCTAAGACTTACTATTAAGAGCAAGTTTGGAACCCATTCATGAAGAGTAACATCGACGCAAACGGCGCGATAAAAAACAAACTGAAAGAGCGCAGCTTCTTTTTGATGGCTGCCGGACTTGCGTTAGTGGTTGCGCTGCTGGGCACGCAGCTCTATCAATATTACTTACAGGTCACTTATCCTAAGTCTTTCCTTTACGGTACTTGGATTGAGCAAAATGTCGCGGGGTATGCGACGGATCGTTTCGTCCTCAATGAAAATGGTGTCGTGATCAACGGGCGGGTCGTGGATACCAATTTTGCCTTTGATGGTCAGTTCTTTGAATACCGTTTCGGTGATGACACCAAGCGCTTTCAGATCCTCAATCAAGAGTTCTCTGAAATGAAGTTGATTTCACAGCCTCATTATCAACCTATCTATCGTCTTGACGCCAAATACCAGCATAACATTCGCTAACGCTTTTTCGTTGCTATCGGCCAGGCACTTTGCCATGCTTAACGCCAACGACAATAAGGGAAAACCAACGTGCTCAAAAAAATCTTACCTCTGCTTGCGGCCGGTGTTTTGTTTGGCTGTGCTCAGTCAACCGATCGCGCTCAGCAGTATCTCGATGGCGAGTTGACCAATGTGCTCAATTCAGCCGATATAGTGGTGTCCGACAAACCACGAGATTTCACCGAATTTCATCGTCAGGCGGAGCAAGTGGTCATCAACTCACCAAGTATGGCTTCGCTCTATCAACCGCTTTATGACACGCTCAACGAGTGGGTTTTACTCAGTGGCGAGCCGACAGAGCTTGGCCAATACGGCATTCAGGCAGCGCAATTAGGGGGCGGGGATAAGCAGGGTAACGTGCTATTTACCGGGTATTTTTCACCAGTGATGGAACTTCGTCATCAACCGAATGATGTCTTTAAGTACCCAGTGTATGGCAAACCTGAGTGCAGCCAAGACTGCCCAACTCGCGCGCAAATCTATGCAGGCGCTTTGGAAGGACAAGGGCTCGAACTTGGGTATGCCGCGAATCTCATTGACCCCTTTTTGATGGAAGTTCAGGGCAGCGGTTTTGTCCATTTTGAAGATGACGACACGCTGGAGTATTTTGCCTACGGCGGTAAAAACAACAAAGCGTATGTGAGCATAGGTCGAGTTCTGATTGACCGCGGACTCGTGGCTCGCGAAAACATGTCGATGAAAGCGATCAAAGAGTGGGTGATGGCCAACGATGAAGCCACGGTGCGTGAGCTGTTAGAGCAAAACCCATCGTTTGTTTTCTTTGAGCCCCGCGCCGATGCGCCGGTGACCGGTTCGGCGGGTATCCCGTTATTGGCAATGGCGTCGGTGGCAGGGGATCGCTCCCTCTTTCCAATGGGTACGCCTATTTTAGCTGAAGTACCACTGCTCAACCCTGACGGCAGCTGGAGTGGTGCCCATCAACTTCGCTTGTTGATCGTACTCGATACTGGTGGCGCAGTGAAACAGAATCACCTTGATCTGTACCACGGCATGGGGCCGAGAGCCGGTATTGAGGCGGGCCATTACAAACACTTTGGCCGGGTGTGGAAACTCGGATTAGAAGGCAGCGCGACTGAAGCGCCTTGGGCCATGCCGCCAGAGAAGCGCGATTAGTGGCCGCTGGTTAGGGGGATCTTTCCCTTCGGCTAGTTAAGCGTTGGCTTGGCCAATTCTAGACATTTGAAACAAGAGTGCGTATAAATCGCACTCTTTCTATTTACTCATCACCAAATTTGTAGCGGAGAAGCCTTGCCATGCGCCAACTTGATACCCCCGCCTCGGACAGCTATAACCAACGTTTTGGCGGTACACGCCGACTCTACGGACAGAGTGAAGTGGAGATCCTGCGCGCTGCGCACGTGTGTGTTATCGGAATAGGCGGCGTTGGCTCTTGGGCTGTAGAGGCGTTGGCTCGCACAGGGATTGGTGAGTTGACCTTGATTGACATGGATGATGTCTGTGTGACCAACATTAATCGCCAGATTCATGCGATGTCAGGCACTGTTGGGCAGAGCAAAATTGAGGTCATGGCTGAGCGCGTCAAACTCATCAATCCAGAATGCAAAGTCAATTTAATTGATGACTTCATTACGCCAGACAATCAGCATGAGTACCTCAGCAAAGAGTTTGATTATGTGTTAGATGCGATTGATAGCGTCAAAGCAAAAGCGGCGTTGCTCGCCTACTGTCGCAGCAACAAAATCAAAGTGATTACGACGGGCGGTGCGGGTGGCCAGGTTGACCCGACTCAAATTCAAGTCGCAGACTTAACCAAGACCATTCAAGATCCGCTAGCGAAAAAGATCAAAGATACCTTGCGCCGACACCATAATTTCCCCAAAAATCCGCAGCGTAAGTTTGGCATCGATTGCGTCTTTTCCACTGAGCAGTTGAAGTACCCGCAAGCCGATGGCAGCGTGTGTGGGGTGAAGTCAACGGCAGAAGGGCCAAAGCGAATGGATTGCGCCAGTGGCTTTGGCGCCGCCACGGTGGTGACGGCCACTTTTGGTTTTGTGGCGGTCTCGCGTATTGTGGAAAAATTGATTCAGAAATATCGCTAATGAGTGGAAATGAAATGAGTGAAGCACCCTCCTCAGTGTTTGGCCAGACGATAACGGCGGACGATGTCATTCGAACTATGTCAGGATTAAAAGGCTGGGAAGATCGCTACCGACAAGTGATTCAGTGGGGTAAGCTACTCCCCGTGGTGCCTGATGCGCTGAAAAGTGAACAAGTGACGGTGTCAGGCTGTGAGAGCCAAGTGTGGCTGGTCTGCGAGCAGCACGACGGCGTGTGGACCTTTTGTGCCGATTCTGACGCTCGTATTGTACGTGGTTTAATTGCCCTCGTGATGGCGGCTTACAACCACAAAACAGCGCAGCAAATCCAACATTTTGATATGGATGAGTACTTTGAAAAGCTTGGACTTATCGCGCATCTAAGTCCTTCGCGCGGCAATGGGCTGAAAGCGATTGTGGAGCAAATTAAGCAAATCACCGCGGCGTAAATAGCATGTTCAATTAATAAACAAAGTGGAATTAACGCCTTAGGAAATACAGGGCTTTACAACGCTTGTTGTCGCTGAATAAAGGCTGTACAATTCGCGCCCTTAAATAATGTTCTGTCGTTTGTGAGGTTACATGAGCACTGAAAAAATCAATCTACTCGACTTCGATCGCAAGGGCTTGCGTGAATTTTTCGCTGAAGAATTAGGTGAAAAAGCATTTCGCGCCGATCAAGTTATGAAGTGGATCTACCATTTTGGTGTCGATGACTTCGACAACATGACCAACATTAACAAAAAGTTACGCGAGAAACTGCACGCGCGCTGTGAGATCAAAGCGCCGGTAGTCGCTGAGGCGCAACACTCTTCTGATGGCACCATCAAGTGGGCAATGAAGGTGGGCGATCAAGATGTCGAGACGGTCTACATTCCTGAAGACGATCGCGCGACCTTGTGTGTCTCTTCTCAGGTGGGCTGTGCACTGGAATGTAAGTTCTGCTCGACGGCTCAACAAGGGTTCAACCGCAACCTCAAAGTCTCAGAAATCATTGGTCAGGTATGGAGAGCTGCCCGTGAGATCGGCTTAGAAAAAGAGACCGGTCGTCGCCCGATTACCAACGTCGTGATGATGGGCATGGGTGAACCTCTGCTGAACATGAAAAACCTCATTCCAGCCTTAGAGATTATGCTAGATGATCTCGGTTTTGGTTTGTCTAAACGTCGTGTTACTGTCTCCACATCGGGTGTCGTCTCTGGCCTTGATCAGATGACAGGTAAGATTGATGTGGCGTTGGCGATCTCTTTGCACGCGCCGAACGATAAATTGCGCAGCGAAATCATGCCGATTAACGACCGATGGGATATCGAGGATTTTCTTGCGTCTGTGCGCCGCTACATTGCTTCTTCCAATGCCAACCGTGGCAAGGTGACCGTAGAGTACGTGCTATTGGATCACGTTAACGACGATATGGACCATGCGCGTGAATTGGCAGAGCTGATGAAAGATACACCATGTAAAATCAACCTGATTCCATTTAACCCGTATCCGGGCTCGCCTTATAAGAAGCCAAGCAACTCTCGCATTGATCGCTTCCAGAAAACCTTAATGCAGTACGATCACACCGTGACCGTGCGTAAGACGCGTGGGGATGATATTGATGCGGCGTGCGGACAGTTGGTCGGCGATGTCATTGACCGCACCAAACGTACTGCCATGTTAAAAGCGGCCAAAGGTGAAACCATCGAGGTGAAAGCCGTTTAACCGCATATTGAATACTTAAATGTACATGAATCCGGAGGCCAGAGCTTTGCTCTGGCTTTTTTATCGACAATTTGTAATCAGATGTTGCGTCTTAATGTCAATTTAAGGAAAAACCTTGAGCTGGCTGTGAATTATCACCTTTTGTCATGTTGTTTCATCTCTGATATAGATTAGAATTGAAAGTTAATGCTTTTGGTGGCTTCCTCACACTTTTGATGGCGTATATTGCCTCTTTGATGAGTTAGCTGCCCGGATACTTCGCCAATTCTGCCCCATTGCTACCAATAATGAATAACGAAAAGCACGCGCGGAAGAGGCCCTGCACTTAAAAGAGATGAATTCATAATGACTGCCGAACACGAAACGACAGAAACGACAGAAACCAATCAACCACAAGAACATATTGAAGCGGGTACACTACTTAAGCAAAAGCGCGAGCAGTTAGGATTAACGCAAAAGCAGATTGCCGATAGGCTTCGTCTTCGCCTCTCCATCATCGAAAACTTGGAAAAAAATGACTTCGAATCTGACCAAGTCGCTACCTTTACCCGCGGTTACCTTCGTTCGTACGCAAAGGCAGTGGGGCTAAAAGAGTCAGTCGTATTGGCTGCGCTCGATCACAGCGGCACCGCTCAGCATAAAGAGCAATCGATGCAGAGCTTTTCACGTAAAACCAAGCGAGAGAAGCACGACAGCCGCATTATGATTCTGACGTGGGGTATTTTTGCCGTGATTGCCGGGATCTCTTCCTTATGGTGGTGGCAAAATCAGCAGGATGACATGTTGGATTTGGGCCAATCTTCGGCGCAGGAAACCACGCAGCAGAGTGCAGACCCAAGCAGCAGTGATACCTTGGACTTTGTTTCGCTTGATGAGGCGATGCCAGATGAGCCTTCGCAAGAGACTCAAGAAACGATGGAACCTATCCTTAGTGAAGATTCCGATGTGAGCAGTATTGAGACGATCGAAAACACGCAAACTGAGATGTCGTCAGAGACTGAAATCATCCGTGAAGAGAGTGCGCTAGAGTCCCCAGCTGAAACAGTGACCGCATCAGACTCAACAGAACAAGCTGATGCGCCGCAAGAGAGCACAACGGATACGGCGGTTGCAGTGACGAACCGTCTAGAGATGAGCTTTAGCGATGATTGCTGGGTTCAGGTGAAAGACGCTAGTGGTAAAACCCTCGTGACCGGCATCAAAAAAGGTGGCGAGTCGGTTGAGTTGGATGGTCAGTCTCCTTACAGCGTGATTTTAGGTGCACCAGAAAACGTTTCAATGACATTAGCGAGTGAACCTGTCGACCTTTCTGGGTATACTTCAGGCAAAGTAGCAAGATTCACCTTACCTTAGACATTACTATGCAACACGAATCTCCTATCAAACGTCGCCCCTCGACTCGTATCTATGTGGGCGACGTACCTATTGGTGACGGTGCGCCGATTGCGGTGCAGTCGATGACCAACACTCGTACTACAGACGTTGACGCCACCGTGGCGCAAATTCGAGCCCTTGAAAATGTGGGTGCGGATATCGTCCGCGTCTCGGTGCCGACAATGGATGCTGCCGAGGCTTTCAAGCAGATCAAGCAGCAAGTGTCGATTCCGCTGGTGGCGGATATTCACTTTGACTACCGCATCGCACTCAAGGTTGCAGAATACGGCGTCGATTGTTTGCGTATCAACCCAGGTAACATCGGTAAAGAAGATCGCATTCGTGCGGTCGTCGATTGTGCAAGGGATAAAAACATTCCAATTCGTATCGGCGTGAACGGTGGTTCTCTGGAAAAAGATATCCAGATGAAATATGGCGAGCCGACCCCAGAAGCCTTGGTGGAATCGGCGATGCGTCATGTTGATATCTTAGATCGCCTCAACTTTGATCAGTTTAAAGTGAGTGTCAAAGCATCCGATGTTTTCCTTGCGGTGGATTCCTACCGACTGTTGGCGAAAAAAATCGATCAGCCACTACACCTTGGTATTACTGAGGCAGGCGGCGCGCGTGCGGGTTCAGTCAAATCTGCGGTTGGACTCGGCATGCTGCTGGCAGAAGGGATTGGCGATACGCTGCGCATCTCGCTTGCGGCGAACCCAGTTGAAGAGATCAAGGTCGGTTTTGATATCTTAAAATCGCTGCGCATCCGCTCTCGCGGGATCAACTTTATTGCGTGTCCGAGTTGTTCTCGCCAAGAATTTGATGTGATTGGCACCGTCAATGCACTAGAGCAGCGTCTTGAAGACATTATCACACCGATGGATGTTTCAATTATCGGCTGTGTGGTCAATGGACCCGGTGAGGCGGAAGTGTCGCATTTGGGCTTGGCAGGCAGTAACAAGAAAAGTGCCTTCTATGAAGATGGCAAACGTCAAAAAGAGCGATTTGATAACGATGATCTCGTGAGTCAACTCGAAGCGAAGATCCGCGCTAAAGCCGCGTTGATGGATTCGCAAAATCGCATTGATGTAAAAGTACAAGAGTAATAACTCTCAACCAACGATTACGGTAATTATTGTGGCAAAAACAATTCAAGCAATCCGAGGCATGAACGATTGTCTCCCAACTCAATCTCCACTGTGGCAAAAACTTGAAGCCGCAGTAAAAAACGTAATCAGCGCTTACGGTTACAACGAAGTGCGCATGCCGATTGTTGAGATGACTCATCTATTTAGCCGCGCGATTGGTGAAGTCACCGACGTGGTTGAAAAAGAGATGTACACCTTTGAAGACCGCAATGGTGACAGCTTAACCCTTCGCCCAGAAGGCACTGCGGGCTGTGTTCGCGCCGGCATTGAAAATGGCTTGCTCTACAATCAAGAGCAGCGCCTATGGTACATGGGCCCAATGTTCCGTCATGAACGTCCGCAGAAAGGTCGCTACCGTCAATTCCACCAGTGTGGTGTCGAAGTGTTTGGCTTAGATGGCCCTGACGTCGACGCAGAGCTGATCATGATGACGGCGCGTCTGTGGCGTGAGCTTGGTATTGATAAACATGTGCGTCTAGAGTTGAACTCGATTGGCTCTCTTGACGCGCGTGCTGAATACCGCAAAGCGTTAATCGAGTTTCTCACTCAGCATATGGATATTCTGGACGACGATTGCAAGCGTCGCATGCACACTAACCCGCTGCGAGTTTTGGATACCAAGAACCCAGAAATCCAAGCGGTACTCGGTGATGCCCCTCGTCTGTCTGACTACTTAGATGCAGACTCAAAGCAACATTTTGCCGGCCTTTGTGAACTTCTCGACGCAGCAGGTATCGAATACACAGTCAATGAGCGTTTGGTGCGTGGTTTGGATTACTACAACCGCACGGTATTTGAATGGATAACGGAAAGCCTTGGTGCGCAAGGTACGGTGTGTGGCGGTGGTCGCTACGACGGCCTGGTTGAGCAACTCGGTGGCAAGGCAACGCCTGCGGTTGGTTTTGCTATGGGCCTTGAGCGTTTGGTTCTGATGCTAGAAACCCTTGAGTTGACCGATGTGCGTCGCAGCGTCGATGTTTACATGGTCACCGCGGGTGAAGGCACCATGATGGCTGGAATGAAGTTGGCTGAGCAGTTGCGCGAGCAAGTGCCAGGGCTGCGAGTGATGAATCACTTTGGCGGCGGCAACTTTAAGAAGCAATTCAAGCGTGCGGACAAAGTGGGCGCAGCGGTGGCGCTGGTTCTCGGCGAGAATGAAGTCGCAGACAGCACGGTCGTCGTGAAAGATCTGATTGGTGGTACACAAGAAACGATCAGCCATGCCGATGTGGCGAGCAAACTAGCGCAGTTGGTATAACCCGATAACAGGAAGTGGCGACCTTTATGCGCCACTTTTTTCGATTTTAAGAGGACAGGAAGTGGAACTCTACGATTCTGAAGAACAACAAGTAGAAGCGATTAAAGATTGGTGGAAAGAAAATGGCAAAGCGGTCATTTTCGGTGCCGTCATTGGTTTGGGTGGTCTGTTTGGCTGGCGTTATTACCAAGACTCCGTCACAGCAGCTCAGGAAGCGGCCTCTGAGAGTTACACCACAGTGATTCAAGAGTTGGCAGCCAAAGGCGCAGATGCAACTGCTAACGTGCAAGGGTTTATTGAGGCGAATGGCGAGTCGCAATACGCGGTATTGGCGGCGATGCAATTGGCGAAAGCTCAGGTTGATGCAGGTAATTTGGATGAAGCACTAGCACAGCTCGAGTGGGCAAAATCGGCCACTAAAGACCAAGCGCTGCTGAGTGTCCTTCACTACCGAATTGCGCGTATTCAAGCTCAGCAAACAGACTTTGATGCGGCGATCTCAGAGTTGGCTAACATCAACGACGAAAGTTGGATGGGGCGCGTAGAAGAGTTGAAAGGCGATATTCTTTTACTCAAGGGTGATGAAGAAGGGGCATATGCCGCCTACACCCAAGCTCAACAGTCTGGCGAGCCAAGTCAGGCTCTGCAAATGAAGCTGGACGATCTCGCTAAGTAAGGATGCGCATGAAGACAATGCTCAATAAAGCACTCTCTACGGCGCTTGTTCTTGGTTTGCTTGCAGGGTGTGCTGGAGAGGAAGACACCATTATCATGGCGCCGACACCGGTTGTGGACAATGAGTTCACGACCAAGAGCGCATGGAGTGCGTCGGCAGGGAAAGGTGTGGGCATGTACTACTCGCAACTTTCACCCGAATACGCCTACGATAAAGTGTTTGTTGCCAGTCGTGATGGTGTGGTGAAAGCACTCAACCCTGAAACGGGCAAAGCGATTTGGCAAGCGGATCTGGAAAAAGAGGGCTCTGCACGTTTATCTGGTGGTATTACCGCCGGTTATGGTCAGCTGTTTATTGGCAGTGAAAATGGCCAAGTGATTGCCCTTGATGAAGAAACCGGTGCGCTCAATTGGCAGACCGCTGTCAAAGGTGAAGTGCTTGCTGCCCCTGCAGTAGACAGTAACTTAGTGATTGTTCATACCAGTGACGGTGTGCTGATCGCTCTCGATCAAGAATCGGGCGAGAGCAAATGGACCATCAGCACTGAAGTGCCGAACCTGACTCTGCGTGGTAACAGCGCGCCAGTGACGGTGTCTGGTGGCGTCTTCTGGGGAACGGCGAACGGTCGTTTGGCGGCAGCGATTGTCGAGCGTGGTCAATTGATTTGGCAGCAACCCATTGGTACACCGCAAGGGGCGACCGAAATCGATCGTTTGGTGGATGTTGATGCTTCACCACTGATTTTGGGCAGTACGCTATACATTGTCGGTTACAACGGGCAGTTGACCGCGATTGATCTGCGTTCAGGTACACCAAGCTGGAAGCGCAACTACTCTTCATCCACTGATATGGCGAGTGAAGGCAGTCGTTTATTCTTGGTGACTGATAAAGACCACATTGTCTCGGTTGATGCGCGCAGCGGTACTGAGCTATGGAGCAATGATCAGCTTGAGCACCGTTTGCTAACGGCGCCAGTCATGCTCAACGGTTACGTAGTCGTGGGTGATAGTCTAGGCTTCTTGCACTGGATTGATCGACGTACCGGCGAATTTGTTGCTCAGCAGCAATTAGATGACAGCGGCTTCGCGGTCTCACCTATCGCTGTGCCGGGTGGATTTGTCACGGTTACTCGCAATGGCGATGTAAAGAAACAGACGATCAACCCATAATCATGTGATATAATTCACATTCGGCTCCTAGCTGGTTACTCAGTTGGGAGCCGTTTTATTGTTAACGCTACGTAGTTATAGGTAAAAATTGGTCTCGTTATCAGTCCTTACCTATAACTACATATGAGAAAAAGATTGTAGAGGTTGTTATGGTACCTGTTGTTGCTCTTGTAGGGCGTCCAAACGTTGGTAAATCGACGTTGTTTAACCGACTAACGCGTACGCGTGATGCGTTAGTGGCGGATTTCCCTGGCTTAACTCGCGACCGTAAATATGGCCAAGCGAAACTTGGTGAGCATGAATTTATCGTCGTAGACACTGGCGGCATCGACGGCACGGAAGAGGGCGTTGAAACCAAAATGGCCCAGCAGTCACTCGCCGCGATTGATGAAGCGGATGTTGTGCTATTCATGGTGGACGGCCGTGCGGGTCTGACCGTGGCGGACGAAGCCATTGCCCTTCATCTACGTAAGATTGAAAAGGCAGCGATGCTGGTGGTAAACAAAGTCGACGGTATTGATGCCGAAGCGGCCAGCGCTGAGTTTTGGCAACTGGGTATGGACAACATGTACCAAATCGCTGCCGCTCACGGCCGTGGTGTTGGTGCACTGATTGACCGTGCGCTTAACCCGTTTGCTGAGCAGTTGCTTGAAGAAGCCAACGGCGAAATTGAAGACCTCACTGACTTCATTGATGAAGAAGAAAAACTGGAATACAGCGAGGAAGAGGCGGAGCAAGAGTTTAAACGCCTACAAGATCAGCCGATTAAATTGGCGATCATCGGTCGACCTAACGTTGGCAAGTCGACACTCACTAACCGTATTCTGGGTGAAGAGCGTGTGGTTGTGTACGATATGCCGGGTACCACTCGTGACTCTATCTACATTCCGATGGAACGCGATGGCCGTGAATATGTCCTAATTGACACCGCTGGTGTGCGTCGTCGTAAACGCATCAATGAAACCGTTGAGAAGTTCTCGGTGGTGAAAACATTGAAAGCAATTGAAGATGCAAACGTGGTTCTTCTGGTCATTGATGCGCGTGAAAACATATCAGACCAAGACTTAAGCCTACTCGGTTTTGCGCTCAACGCTGGACGCTCGATCGTGATTGCGGTCAATAAGTGGGATGGCCTTGATATGGACGTGAAAGAGCACGTCAAGAAAGAGCTGGATCGCCGCTTAGGCTTCGTTGATTTTGCACGCATTCACTTTATTTCGGCGTTGCATGGCACGGGTGTGGGTCACCTGTTTGAATCGGTTCAAGAGGCGTACAAGTCTGCCACCACTCGCGTGGGTACTTCTGTTTTGACTCGAATCATGAAGATGGCAACCGACGATCACCAGCCACCTTTGGTACGTGGACGTCGTGTGAAGCTAAAATACGCCCACGCTGGTGGATACAACCCACCGATCGTGGTGATTCACGGCAACCAAGTGAATGAGCTTCCAGACTCTTACAAGCGCTTCTTGATGAACTACTTCCGTAAATCGCTTGAGATTATGGGCACACCGATTCGAATTACTTTCCAGAACAGTGAAAACCCGTATGAAGGTAAATCGAGCAAGATGACCCTATCACAAGAGCGTAAACGCAAACGCTTAATGGGCATGGTGAAAAACCGTAAGAAGTAGCCCTATCTGAATAATCACATGATGGTCAAAACGCCTTAGCTTGCTAAGGCGTTTTTTTATGTCATCAATGGGCTCCACCAAAGAGCCTATCCCTCTTTTCCACTCATTTTCGAGTTACATACTGTGTATTTGGATGAGTGATCATTTTATTAAGTCTGGTTGTAGTGTGTATTTTTAATCTTTATTGGTTAATTGTGCTTTTTAAAATTGAAATGCAGCATATGTAACTTATGCTTTCGGTGTGTGGTTATATAAATGTTCTTTTAGGGGGAGATCGCTGATCACAGCGGCTTTTGCCGATGATCTTATTATGATCATTTATAGAAGCATAGAGCGATGAGAGCAAGCCAGTCGGTGTGATATTGAGTTGGAGATGGGATTTTTGTATATTAGTTTAAGCTAAATTAAAAAGGTAACACAGATCATGAACACCAATCTATGCCCAAGTTGTCAGCAAGAGCTGGAGTGGAATGGCCACTACCACTGCACACAGTGCCAACATGATTACAACAAGATCGGTTGGTGCCCACAGTGCGACAGTGAATTAGAGAAGCTGCAAGCGTGCGGCGCGGCAAATTATTTTTGTAATCAGTGCAACGAACTCAAATCGAAATCAGCGATTCGATTTGAGTTCCGTCCTATTGACTCTAAGAAATCGTAGAAAAGAGGGTGCCGTCGGCTAAACGGGTGACTAAGGTGTCACCTGATTTCATTTGCTTTGTGGAGGTCACTACATCGCCTTGTGCGTTTTGGCTGATCGAGTAGCCACGTTTTAATGTCGCCAGTGGGCTGACCGCATCTAACGTTTCCGCCGCTAACGCGAGTTGATGGCGTTGATAGGTCAAACGTTTATTCATCGCGTCGATCAGTTGTTGCTCTAAACGGATCATGCTTGCGTGTTGATTGGCGAGTTTATGTGCAGGGCTATGCAGGTTGAGTTTGTAGTGCAGTCGCTCGACTCGTTGCTCTGCACTGCGCAATCCATTATCCATCGCTCGCTTGAGGCGAATGTCGAGTTCATCTAACTGCTGGCTCTGACGTTGAAGTTGATGAGTGGGATGTTGACGTTCGAGACGATGCAGCAGGCCAGTCAGGTTGCGTTGTTGCTCAGACACTCTCTGGCGCCACGCACTGAGCAGTTTATGCTCACGGCTAGCGAGCGCTTGCTCTTTATGGCTGTTGTCGCGGCTCACTAGCTCAGCGGCTGCCGAGGGGGTAGGCGCGCGCATATCGGCGACGAAATCGGCGATGGTCACATCCACTTCATGTCCAACCGCACTGATAATCGGGATTTGACTCGCCGCAATCGTTCGCGCTACGACCTCGTGGTTGAAGCACCATAAATCTTCTAGAGAGCCCCCGCCACGACCGACGATCAAGACATCACATTCGTTACGACTGTTGGCACAGCCAATGGCTTGCGCGATTTGAATCGCGGCATCGTCACCTTGTACTAATGTCGGGTAAATAATCACCGGCAGTGAAGGGTCACGTCGCTTCAGTACATCCAGAATATCGTAGAGCGCCGCACCTGTTTTCGAGGTAATGATGCCAACCCGTTTCGGGTGCTCAGGCAGCGGCTTCTTATTAGTCTGTGCAAACAGGCCTTCAGCGGCTAGCTTCATTTTAAGCGCTTCAAACTCTTGCTGGAGTCGGCCATCGCCTTCCGGCTGCATGCTTTCAATGATCAACTGATAATCGCCGCGAGGTTCATACAACGAGAGACGCGCTTTGACTAATACTTGATTGCCGTTAGCCGGCTTGAACGTGACACGACGATTATTGCCGCGAAACATCGCGCATTTGACTTGAGCTCGGGAGTCTTTAAGGGTGAGATACCAGTGACCAGACACCGGGGCAGAGAAGTTGGAGATCTCTCCGACCAACCAAACGATACCCATTTCGTTTTCAAGCAGCAGACGAACTTCTGCGTTGAGGCGAGAGACAGTGAAAATGTTTTGATTGGTGGATGCAGGCACAGCTAATCCCATGGACGTGGGTATGGAAATTAGCGGCAATATAATACATAGCAAGGGGGTGATTGCAAATAAAAAGTAGAAAAATGTGTAGCCAAGCGTTTGCGTTGACCGTATAATCCGTCCGCAATATCTAATCCAAATGCAACATTGTTCTCGCACACTCTAGTGTGAATAGGTTGCCCTCATTATGCGAAACGATGAGATTGGATTGTTCTTTTTACTCCTCTAATTGTGAGATATTGCAAATGCTAAGAATTGCCAAAGAAGCGCTGACATTCGACGACGTACTGCTTGTGCCAGCACACTCCACCGTTCTCCCAAACACAGCTGATCTTCGCACTCAGTTGACGAAAAATATCACTCTTAATATTCCGATGATTTCTGCGTCTATGGATACCGTGACGGAAGCCCGTCTGGCTATCGCTCTTGCGCAGGAAGGTGGCATTGGCTTTATCCACAAGAACATGTCGATTGAGCAGCAAGCGGCAGAAGTTCGTAAAGTTAAGAAATTTGAAGCGGGTGTGGTCACTGATCCTGTTACCGTTAACCCTGAAGCGACCATCGCGGATGTGGTTGCACTGACAGACAAGCACGGCTTTGCAGGCTTTCCTGTCGTCACAGAGAACAACGAGCTGGTCGGTATTATCACCGGTCGTGACGTGCGCTTTGTTACGGACCTCACTAAGAAAGTCTCTTCAGTGATGACGCCAAAAGAGAGCCTTGCTTCAGTAAAAGAAGGGGCAACTCGTGCTGAAGTGCAAGAGAAAATGCACGAAGCGCGCGTTGAAAAAGTGTTGGTGGTTAACGATGAGTTCCAACTGACGGGCATGATCACCGCAAAAGACTTCCATAAAGCAGAACGTAAACCGAACGCGTGTAAAGATGAGCGCGGTCGTCTTCGTGTTGGTGCGGCAGTGGGTGCCGGAGTGGGCAACGAAGAGCGTGTTGCGGCATTGGTTGAAGCTGGGGTTGACGTGCTTTTGATCGACTCTTCACACGGCCACTCTGAAGGTGTTCTTAACCGTATCCGTGAAACTCGCGCGGCATACCCTAATCTCGATATCATTGGCGGTAACGTCGCAACGGGTGCCGGTGCGAAAGCCCTTATCGATGCAGGTGTTAGCGCAGTGAAAGTGGGTATCGGCCCAGGTTCTATCTGTACCACTCGCATCGTAACGGGCGTGGGTGTTCCTCAGGTAACGGCCATCGCTGACGCGGCGGAAGTGGCAAATCAACACGGTATTCCTGTTATCGCTGACGGCGGTATCCGTTTCTCAGGCGACATCTGTAAAGCTATCGTTGCTGGCGCATCGTGTGTGATGGTGGGATCGATGTTTGCGGGTACTGAAGAAGCACCGGGTGAAGTGATTCTTTACAACGGTCGTTCTTACAAATCCTACCGTGGTATGGGTTCATTGGGCGCGATGTCTCAAGGCTCTTCTGACCGTTACTTCCAAACGGACAATGCCGCAGATAAGCTTGTCCCTGAAGGTATCGAAGGACGTATCGCGTACAAAGGCCGCCTAAAAGAGATCGTTCACCAGCAAATGGGTGGTCTACGCTCAAGCATGGGCCTAACGGGCAGCGCGACGATTGAAGACATGCGTACCAAAGCCGAGTTCGTTCGTATCTCTGGTGCTGGTATGGCGGAATCTCACGTACACGATGTTCAAATTACTAAGGAAGCACCAAACTACCGTCGCGGTTAATTTCTTAGACAAGAAACCCTCGACGAAAACGTTTGCTTTTCCTTGAAGCATTGAAGAGAGGCGGGTACACTCGCCTCGTTTTCTTAACCCAGCTTAAAAAGACTGCTCAAATGACCAAAAATATTCATGACCAACGTATCTTGATCCTCGATTTCGGATCACAATACACCCAACTTGTCGCACGTCGTGTACGTGAAATCGGTGTCTACTGTGAACTGTGGAGCTGGGACGTTGAAGAATCAGATATTCGTGAGTTCAATCCAGACGGTATCATCCTATCTGGTGGACCAGAAAGCGTTACCGAAGAGAACTCTCCACGTGCACCTCAATACGTATTTGACTCTGGCGTGCCAGTGCTCGGTGTGTGCTACGGCATGCAGACAATGGCAGAGCAGCTAGGTGGTAAAGTTGCCGGTTCCAATGAACGCGAATTTGGCTATGCGAAAGTCAAAGTGTCAGGTGAATCTTCACTATTTAAAGATCTAGACCTGACCCAAGATGTATGGATGAGTCACGGTGACAAGGTTGTTGAGATTCCAGCAGACTTCGTCAAAGTGGGCGAAACGGACACCTGTCCTTACGCGGCGATGGCCAACGAAGAGAAAAAATACTTCGGCGTGCAGTTCCACCCTGAAGTGACGCACACCAAGCAAGGCCTACAAATGCTTGAGAACTTTGTTCTTGGTGTGTGTGGCTGTGAGCGTCTTTGGACCTCTGAATCCATTATTGAAGATGCGGTTGCTCGCATCAAAGAGCAAGTGGGTGATGACGAAGTTATCCTTGGTCTATCCGGCGGTGTTGACTCTTCGGTTGTGGCGATGTTGGTTCACCGCGCAATTGGCGACAAGTTAACTTGTGTCTTCGTTGATAACGGTCTGCTACGCCTAAACGAAGGTCAACAAGTGATGGAGATGTTTGGCGATAAATTTGGCCTAAACATCATCAAAGTCGACGCAGAAGAGCGTTTCCTTACCGCATTAGAAGGTAAGTCGGATCCTGAAGAGAAGCGTAAGACCATCGGTCACGTCTTTGTTGACGTGTTTGATGAAGAGTCGAAGAAACTGAAAAACGCGAAATGGCTAGCGCAAGGCACCATCTACCCAGACGTGATTGAGTCTGCGGCGTCAAAAACGGGCAAAGCGCACGTGATCAAATCTCACCATAACGTGGGTGGTCTACCTGAAGATATGGCGATGGGCTTGGTTGAGCCACTACGTGAGCTGTTTAAAGATGAAGTGCGTAAGATCGGTCTAGAATTAGGTCTACCTTACGACATGCTATATCGCCACCCATTCCCAGGACCGGGTCTTGGTGTGCGCGTACTTGGTGAAATCAAGAAAGAATACTGTGATTTACTGCGTCGTGCGGATGCGATCTTCATTGAAGAGCTTCATGCTGCTGACCTTTACCACAAAGTGTCTCAAGCGTTCACGGTATTCCTACCAGTTCGTTCCGTAGGCGTTATGGGTGATGGTCGTAAGTACGACTGGGTTGTGTCACTGCGTGCAGTCGAAACCATTGACTTTATGACCGCGCATTGGGCACACCTACCGTATGACTTCCTTGGTAAAGTCTCTAACCGTATCATCAACGAAGTAGACGGCATTTCTCGCGTGGTTTACGACATCTCAGGTAAGCCGCCAGCGACGATTGAGTGGGAATAATTTTTCCGACTAATGTTAAGAACCAGCCTATCAGGCTGGTTTTTTTTCGTCTTTGGATGAGCTGCCAAGCAAAAAATAGAGGCAAACCTTGGTTTGCCTCTATTGATGACCGAAACGGTCGTCCACTGCTTTTTATTTATCGATTAGGTTGAAGGCTGCTCAACGCTTTTGGTTTTTGATTCCGCTTCTGCTTTCGGATCGAGTCCTGTTTTTCTGCGGTATTTTTCTTCCCAGTAGTCAGCGCCTTTGATGCCAAGTTTCACTGGGTTGAACGTGTACTCTTCAACACCTTGTTTTTGCTGCTCTTCGTAGTCATTCAGTGCTTTTAGGGCAGGTTTTGACATAAAGAAGATGATCAAAATACCGACAATGTTTAACCACGCCATCAAACCTACACCGACGTCACCCATCGCCCATGCGAGGTTTGCGGTTTTGACGGTGCCGTAGAACACCACGGCAATCAACGCGACTTTAAGGATGAACATCAAGCCGTCAACTTTGAAGTGGCGACGGATGTACGCAACGTTGGTTTCTGCGATGTAGTAGTAAGCCAGAATCGTCGTGAAGGCAAAGAAAAACAGCGCGATAGCGATGAACGGTTTGCCGATGCCTGGCAGTGCACTTTCAATCGCCATTTGAGTAAACACTGGGCCGTTCGCCGCGATATCAGCCGCGACATTCTGGATGATGAAGCCCTCTGCACCGTGAACGTTATACGCGCCAGTGATCAAGATCATGAACGCTGTGGCTGAACAAACAAGCAAAGTATCAATGTAGATAGAGAAAGATTGCACTAGTCCCTGCTGAGCTGGGTGCTCAACACTTGCCGCTGCCGCCGCATGAGGCCCTGTACCTTGACCCGCTTCGTTTGAGTAAACACCACGTTTAACACCCCAGCCAATCGCGGCACCCACACCTGCCATCGGCGTGAATGCATCACCGATGATCATTGAGAAGATGCGTGGCACTTCACCAATGTTCAGTAGGATGATGATGAAAGCGGTGACGATGTACGCCAATGCCATGAAAGGCACGACAATCTGAGTGAAGCTCGCAATGCGTTTTACACCACCAAAAATGATGAACGCAAGAATGATAGAAATCAGTGTGCCGGTGAAGATTTTCGCGAAACTGAAGGTGCCGATGGCCGTTTCGATCATGTCACCTGAGCCAAATGCTGCCTCGACTGCGTTACCGATGCTGTTCGATTGCACACCAGGAAGTAGGAAGCCACACGCAAAAATGGTCGCGACTGCGAAAATCCACGCATACCATTTCTGACCCATTGCTTTCTCGATGTAGTAAGCCGGACCACCACGGAATTCGCCGTTATCTTCTTCTTTATAGATTTGCGCCAGTGTCGATTCTGCATACGCGGTTGCCGCGCCAAAAAATGCGACTGTCCACATCCAGAAGACAGCACCTGGGCCGCCAAAACCGATCGCTGCAGCGACACCGGCAATATTACCTGTACCGACACGACCAGAGAGTGAAACGGCCAGAGCCTGGAATGAAGAGATGCCTTTAGAAGAACTTTTTCCAGACAGAAGCAAACGCCACATTTCGGTGAAGTGTCGAACTTGTACAAATCGAGTCATGATTGAATAGAACAAACCCGCGCCCAAGCACAAGTAAATCAGTGCCGGGCTCCAGATAATCCCATTCATAAAATCAACAAATGACTGCATATGAATTTCCCTGTTAGTTGTTGAGTCCCTTTAGCGACAAAACGGCATATCGCTTAAAGGGGTGTTGTGTTTAATTTCGAACAGCATATTAACCTTTTTGTAACCTTAATGTTAAATCATTTATCTATTAATCTTGTTTGGCGTGATTCCATCCACAAAATTCCAATCAGAAGAGAAATGATAGGTTAAAACTTCATCGTTTAGTCTTCTCGTGCCAAAACTGAGAATGGTAAAACGCATCTGGTGGTCGATGCGTTTTATGGAAAAGTGCAAATTCTATTTGTTAAATATGCTGATAATGCCGGTTGATTTAGTGAATGCTACTATTTGCCGTAGCGGCTCATGCTCAGTTGCGGGTATTGATGACGATCTCCGGTGACAAGGTCGGTTAATATTTCGGCGGAGCCACACGCCATCGTCCATCCTAGCGTACCGTGACCAGTATTAGTGAAGAGGTTACTCAGTGGTGTTGGGCCAATGATCGGCGTGCCATCGGGCGTCATTGGGCGAAACCCACTCCAATATTGTGCATGCTCAAAAGAGGCACCGCGAGGGAATAGGTTGCTGACGACATGATTGAGCGTCGCCAGGCGTTTGGCCGTTAGCTTACCGTCAAAGCCAGCCAATTCAGCCATACCCGCCACGCGTATTCTGTCATCAAAGCGCGTTAGGGCGACTTTGTAGGTCTCGTCCATAATGGTGGAAGAGGGGGCATACTGATCATCGCTGACAGGTAAGGTAAGCGAATAGCCTTTGACGGGGTATATCGGGAGGGTTAGCCCTATTGGCTCTAACAATGCTTTGCTGTAACTGCCCATTGCGACAACGAAGGTATCGGCGGTGAAATCACCGGCATCGGTGTGAATGGCGCAGACACGTTGCTGAGACGCAGTTAGACGTTGAATACGGGTATTGAAATGAAACTGCACGCCAGCTTCTTCACACAGACGCTGGAGCTCTTGGCAAAAAAGGTGGCAGTCACCGGTTTCATCGTCCGGTAAATAGAGGCCGCCGACCAGCTCACCCTGCATATGAGCCAAACCGGGCTCTTGGTTAAGGCACTGATTAGCATCGAGCAGTTCAAAGCGAGTGCCTGCCTCGGCAAGCAGCGCCATGTCCTTTTCTACCGCTTGCAATTGCTGAGTATGACGAAACAGTTGCAGTGTGCCTTTTTGGCGTCCTTGATAATCGAGCTTGTGCGTTTGGTTGAGCTTTTTTAAGGTCTTCTGGCTGCGAGTTGCTATCATCAACATGCGGGCTTTGTTCACTCGATAGCGCTCTAGCTGGCAGTTACGCAGCATTTGCGTCATCCAAATGAATAGCTCGCGGCTCACCATAGGTTTGATCTTTAGCGGCGCATGTTGCTCGAATAACCATTTGATCGCCTTGAGCGGAATGCCGGGAGCGGCCCAAGGAGAAGAGTAGCCATAAGAGATTTGCCCTGCGTTGGCAAAACTGGTTTCTTCGCCTGCGCGAGATTGACGATCGATAACCGTCACATCACATCCTGCTTGATTGAGCATCCAAGCGCTCGTGAGTCCGATGACTCCACTGCCCATCACCACAACCTTCACATCATTCTCCTCATTGGTATTTTGGCTAAGAATCTGCGATTTACATTTACGTAACAATCGATAAAAATTAAACACATCATTTAGAAAAACTAAAAGCGCGCTCATGACCCAGATGTTATTTCAAGGTGTTCATTTACTGTGCCAAGTCGCGCAGTACCCGACGATAAGCCAAGCAGCAAGTCGTCTAAACCTCACGCCGGGAGCGATCAGTCAGCAGGTAAAGTCCATTGAACAACATTTGGGTTTTAGTGTTTTTGAACGCCATCCGCGCGGGATTCGCTTAACCGAGCAGGGGAGAAAACTGATCGAGGGGGTAACGCCGCATCTGTTAGCCATTGAAGAAGTGACCGCGCAAGTGAGATCCTCCGGAGAAGCAGCGCAGATTCGTCTGAAGTTAACCCCCTCTTTCGCGTTTAAATGGCTCGTCCCTCGTTTAGAGAGTTTCTATCGATTACACCCGACGATTCAGGTTCACACCTTTGCCGAGGGCGCATTGGTGGATAGCCAGCATAAGGACTTTGATATTGCGATCGACTATGGTCCGATCCCCTACAAAGATGATCGCGCTGAACTGTTAATGGCGGAGTCACTGCTCCCTGTGATGAGCCCCTATTACTATCAGCAGCATTTTTCGTCGCATTCGTCCAATGAGGCGTGGTCGCGGGTGACGTTGCTGCATGATGCGATGCTTTGGCAAGGAGCCGTTCGAGATCATGAGTGGCGCTATTGGTCTAAGCAGCAAGGGATGGATTTTGACTGCCAACGTGGCCACTTTTTCAATCGCACCGATATGGCGATGTCGGCAGCAGAGGCTAACGTGGGTGTTGCTTTGGCTCGTATGGCATTGCTGGGCGATGAAATCTCAATGCAAAGGTTAGTCGCACCTTATGAGCCCATCCCGGCAGGTGCAGGGTACTTTGTGTTGACCCATGTGGACAACGCACACACGCGGGTCTTCAAACAGTGGCTAAGAACGCAGTGCGATGCGGGGGAGTAAACCACGGTGACGGTCACCATTGCTAATTAATCAGGCGCTGCGCCTTATTGGCTCTACACTTAAAAAGTCAACGGGATAGCCCTTTGTTGGCAGAGTGAGGGAGCGGCATGTATGAATTCGAATGAGCAGTTATGCAGCTATCGTAATCCTGATGGTTGGTGCTGCGATCAAATTAGTGGTGAGTCAGGACTGTGCTATTGGCATGATCCGAACATCGATAAAAGTAATGACGACATCAAACAGCAAGTGGAGCAATGGGCCGCAGAGGGCAAGCCACTGGATGGCTTTCAGTTAGCGAAAACCGATTTGACGGATGTAGACTTGGTCAATCGAGGCAGTAAAGACGGGTATCTTTGTCGTGAGGCCGATTTTTATCGAGCAGACCTCACCGATGCGCATTTTTTTGGCTTAGATTTTCGCGGCTCCTCTTTGATGAAAGCCAAGATGCTCGGCGCCAATCTGCACTGTGCGAAATTGGATAAATGCAATTTATTGGGCGCAGATCTTGGGCGTGCCAAGCTAGAAAATGTCGAGTGGGGACGCTTCCTAAAACAAGAACTCGATGCAAGGCAAGCAAAGAAAAAGCACAATAGAACGCTCACCGCCAGTCTCTATCAGGAGGCGGAAGAGGTGTGTCGTAACATTCGTAAACAGTGCGAAAAACAAGGACTGTTTGAGATGGCGGGAGACTTCTTTAAACGTGAGATGCGTTTTCGTCGTTATCAGTTACCCAAATTCAGTACCAAACGGTGTATATCCAAAGCGGTTGATCTGTTTTGCGGCTATGGCGAAGACCCCGTGCGCGTGGTGCTATTTTCGATCTTTTTGATCATGGTGTGCGCGATGGCCTATTTCTTTCTTGATACCACAGGGGCGCATCCGATTTACGAAGGGGTGACGGGCTGGCGTTTTTATCTGTTGGAGTTTTTTAACTCACTCTATTTCAGTGTGGTGACCTTTACCACGCTCGGTTACGGTGATATCTCACCGGTTGGTGTTGCGAGGTTTATTGCTGCGCTTGAGGCTTTTTTAGGCAGTTTCACCATGGCTCTGTTTGTGGTGGTGTTTGTAAAAAAAATGACTCGCTAGCTGAGTCTGCCCCAATTACAGCTTGGATTGTGCACGGCCGAGGCGGTCGTGCACCGCGACCCACTCGTCACTGCGTGGTGGCGTTTCTACCCAAATCTCATCGCAGTGCCATTGGTCAGCATCATCAAGCGCACGGTACAGATCGTGTGCGTACTGAGCCACGTTATCCGCCATTTTCATTGCGCGAACATTCAAATCCGTAGGTAACGGTGAGTAGTGTAGCAAAGCCACCTCTCCCTTTACTTCCGGTAGATGATCAATGTCGACCAACTTCACTGAGGTGTTAGGTTGATAATGGCTGGTCACGTTACCCGGGACGGCGACATTATGCGCTTGAGGCGAACACACTTCTTCACCTAATGTGTGTGACAATTGCGCAGCGCTAATGGGACCTGCGCGAAGGATTCGAAATGGACGTTGCGTGAGATCGACAATCGTTGACTCAAGGCCATGAGCACAATCTCCGCCATCAAGCACCGCAGCGATATGACCGCCTAGCGATTTGAGTACGTGCGACGCTGAGGTTGGACTCAGTTTCTTATAAGGGTTAGCGGATGGGGCGGCAACGGCGAGCCCGCTAGAGAGCAGTTCATTAAACACGTCGTGTGCTGGCATGCGAACGCCAATGGTCTCTAGACCGCCCGAGACGACCGAATTAGCTTGTGGCGATTTCTTTAGTAGCAGGGTAACCGGACCAGGCCAAAAGACATTAGCAATGGTGTACGCTTCCTCTGGGATCTCCGTCGCCCAATCGGATAACTGCTGCACTTGGCCAATGTGTACGATTAACGGGTGGTTTGCCGGTCTGCCTTTCGCCGCGAAAATCTTCTTTACCGCCTCTGGGTTGGTGGCATCTGCCGCGAGTCCATAAACGGTTTCGGTCGGAATAGCCACCAACTCGCCAGAAGCAAGAAGCGACTTCGCTTGTTCGATATCGTTTTGGTTTTGTGCGGAAAGATGTAGCGTTTTCAATGTCACTTCCTCAGAAAAACGGACGGTTACATAGGCATGTTTGCTCTGACCAAATCAAAGCAAACGCACATTTTAGCTATCTTTTTCAAATTTGCGATGCTTATTTTCCTTTTTACATTGCTAGGCGAACCTCGTTTTGCGAAGTGCTTGATTCTGTGTAAGGTTTCCATCAAATCTTGCCACAACCCAAAACCCACAACCCCAAAAAAGGTGCAGCCGAACTCTACACCGTGAGATAAGCACGTGATTGCTTAAATGGAGAGCGCCAGTAATTAACACTCAGCAGCGCAAGCTGAATCAAGTTTTCGTAAACGCAGAGACATCGACATCAAGGCAAAACCGCACGCCAATATCGCACCGCCAATCGCGACGAAAATCGTGCCATCGGCGAAGTTGTCGGTGGTGACAGCAAACAGCGCCACGATGACGCCCAGTGCCGTCATTGCTTTCCCCATAAAAATGCCGTTGGCGTGATCAATCGGCGTTTGTTCTTGCGAGGAAATCGGAGTGTGGATTCGCTCACTCACAGTGTGATTGAAATAGGGGCGTTTAGTCATCAAAGCGGTAGAAAGGAAAAAGCCACCAGTGACGATCACATGCGCCAGGAGACTGCACACCACCATCATATCAACACTTTCTCTGTGATTGAGCGGGCCGGTGAAAGGCTCAAGCCAATGAACATCGAACACAAAATGCATCCAAGCGGAAACCAGAATGCCGACCAGAACCGTTGCCCAGCCAGACCAAGGTGGCGTACGTAAGTTGAGCATGGCCAATAGCGAGGGAATCGACATCGGCATGTGCAGCAAAGCAGAGAAGATCATCATGATGTCGAACAGGCTGTAGTCTTCGATACGAGCAAACAACAGTGCTACGCCGCAAGCCAACAGACCGGTCAGGACTGTGGCGATTTTACCTAGACGCATCTGTTGCTCGCTGCTCGCGTGCGGATTGATCAAGGAAAGATAGACATTGTTGACTACAATGCCGGCGTTGCGATTGAGCGCAGTGGTCATCGGAGACACGGTCGCCGCTAACATCGCCACCATTACGAGCCCCAGTAGTCCTTGTGGCATATAGTGTTCGATATAGTAAAGGTAGGCGGCGTTGTTGGCTCCACCTCCGAGCTCTGGGTAGCTCAAGCCCAAATCAATATTGAGTGAAGCAACAAACCAAGGAGGGGCAAACCAAAGCAGCGGTGCGACGAGAAACAGCGCGCCAGCCAGCAACGCCGAGCGTGATGCTTCTTTCTCATTGCTGGTGGTGAGGAAGCGATAGCTGCTGAGGGCATTATTCGTGGTTAGCGTTTGTTTCAGCAGCATGATGGCCACCCAAGTAATGAAAATCTGCCAGGTGTGCATGCTCTCGCCCATGACGGTGTTTGACAAAGATTCAACCGGTAGGCTCACGACGTGCTTGGCCGCAGTGGCCCCAACGACCATGGTGATAGTGACCAACAGCACGAGTTGGATCACATTGGTCGCAGAGACCGTCCAAACCCCTCCGGTGAGGGCAATAAAGGTCACCAGCAGAGAAATAGAGACGATAGTGATGTCGATACTAATGCCAAAGGTGGCCGACAAAAACGCGCCCAATCCATTGAGCCAAATCGCTGCGCCAATCAGTGTGATGGGAAAACTCGACCAAGTGAAGACTTGCTCAGACAACTTGTCAAAACGCAGACGCACGACATCCATCGCCGTAGCAACCCTTAAGCGGCGGTAACGCGACGCAAAAAAGAGCGCTGAAACAAAAAAGCCTAACGCATTGCCCCAAAAGACAAACATGATGCTGAGACCATCTTCAAACGCTTTGGCTGCCGCGCCAGTAAATGTCCATGCCGAAAACTGCGTCATGAAGGCGGTGGCGCCCGCCATCCACCACGTCATTGCACCATTGCCTTTAATAAAGCCGTCGGCATTGGAAGCGTGGCGTTTGAACGCGTTGGTCACGATCAGTAAGAAAACGAAATAGAGCGCAAGTACGAACCAGTCGAGATGTGTCACAAGGGAACCTAACTATAAAAGAGGGAGTGAAGTTTTTTAAAATTGCGTTTCACTTCATATTGTACGACAAGATTAACCTGTATTGGGAGAGCTGGATCATATTTGCTGAGTCAAGTAAGTGAATGAAACGGCTGCACGTAAGTATGGAAAGAGGTGATGTTACCCGCAGACACCTCAGTTATCTCCTCTGAATTGATGCGCCTATTGAGGTAGGATAGAGGCACTGTTTTCAGACTTTGGATATTCGCCGTGCATCGCCTGACCCCGTTAGAGGTACTCAATTCTGTATTTGGTTACGATCATTTTCGTCATCAGCAACAATCGATCATCGAGACGTTGGTTGAAGGCGGTGATGTGCTCACCTTGATGCCGACAGGCGGGGGAAAGTCGCTCTGCTACCAAATTCCAGCCATTGTGCGAGAAGGCGTGGGGGTGGTTGTGTCGCCGTTGATTGCCTTGATGAAGGATCAGGTTGATGTATTAGCGCAAGTCGGTGTGGCCGCTGCCTACCTCAACTCCACATTAGATCGCTATGAACAGCGTGAAGTTGAAGATCAGATTCGACGTGAAGAGATTCAGCTTCTCTACATCGCCCCAGAGCGTTTGATGATGCCGCAAACCCTCGACTTGCTCTCCGAGTGCCGCGTATCGCTCTTTGCGATTGATGAGGCACACTGTGTGAGCCAATGGGGACATGATTTCCGACCAGAATATCAACAGTTGTCTGTTTTACATCAACGCTTTCCGAACGTGCCGCGCATTGCACTTACCGCAACGGCTGATAAGCGTACGCAGCAAGAGATCATCAGTCAGCTAGCGCTTCAATCGGCCCAAGTGTTTGTCCACAGTTTTGATCGCCCCAATATTTGCTACTACGTCAGTGAGCCAAGTAATGCAAAGAATGACTTGTGGTCATTCATCTCTGCGCATCACGCGAACGATGCGGGCGTCGTCTACTGTCTATCGCGTAAAAAAGTGGAAGAGACAGCAGAGTGGTTAGCGAGCAAAGGTCGAACCGCATTGGCGTATCATGCCGGAATGTCGGTTGAAAAGCGCAATGAGCATCAACAACGTTTTCTGCGTGAGGAAGGCGTGATCATCGTCGCGACCATTGCGTTTGGTATGGGCATCGATAAACCCGACGTGCGTTTTGTCGCTCACTTGAGTTTACCGAAAAGCTTGGAGTCCTACTATCAAGAGACGGGGCGCGCGGGCCGAGATGGCGAACCCGCCAATGCTTGGATGGCCTACGGGATGCAAGATATGGTGATGCAGCGCCAGATGGTAGAAAACTCAGACGGTAGTGACGCCTATAAACAAGTGCAAATTCAAAAACTGAATGCCCTACTTGGTTACTGTGAGTTGGTGACGTGCCGCAGGCAAACCCTTCTCGCTTACTTTGATGAGCAGATGAAGGAGCCGTGTGGCCACTGCGACAACTGCCTGACGCCGCCAACCACTTGGGATGGCACAGAGGCGGCTCAAAAGGCGTTGTCGACGGTATACCGATGTGAGCAGCGTTTTGGTGTCACATATCTTATCAATGTCTTGTTGGGCAAGCGCGACGATCGCATTGAACGATTCGGTCACGACAAGGTGTCTACCTTTGGGATTGGCACCGAGCTCAATGCCAATCAATGGAAAGGCGTCTTTCGTCAACTCATCGCGATGAATTACCTACGGGTGGAAGGTGAGTACAACCGTTTAGTGCTCACGCCGCAATGTCGTCCCATCTTAAAAGGCGAGCAGAGTGTCCAGTTGCGCGCACTGCGCAAAGCGAAGTCGAACCAATCGACGAAATCGAGCGCCGCAGAGTCGTTGTCTCCTTCAGATACGGATCAATTTCTTGTTTTGAAAGCCGTACGTGCTCGCTTAGCGAAAGAGCAAAACGTGCCAGCGTATGTCATCTGTCAAGATGTCAGTTTGAAAGCCATAGCCAAAGCTCGACCCCAAACATTGGATCAGCTTCGTCATATTTCAGGGTTTGGTGATACCAAAGTGAGTCAATATGGTGAAGCGCTGTTAGCCGTAATGGAAGACAAACCCGTTGAGCTGCGCCGCTTGAACGATACCGAGCAACAGTCGGTTGAGCTCTTTCACCAGATGGCGTCGGTTGCGAGTGTCGCTGCCCACCGTCAACTGGCCGAGACCACGATACAGAGTCACCTCAGCGCCGCCATTGAGAGCGGGGCGTGCCAACTCGAACAATTAGTGGAACTTAGCCCTGATGCGCTCAGCGACATTGAACAGAAAGCGACTGCGCTTAACAGCATCAATGAAAACAAGTTAAAGCCTTTGTTTGAAGCGTTCAATGAACAATACGACTATGGCACGCTGCGCTACGTACTCGGTCATATGAAGCATAAGCTAAGCCAACAAGCCGTTGAGGCTCAGTGAGCATCATAAGCCTAATTTAGTCTGCTTGTTTATCATCTATCAGCGATTTTAACGTACTGACAGAAGTAGGGATCAGTCCGACTTTTAAGCCAAATGTTTTGAACACCTTGTTGAGAATCTCAGTGTTGTAGCTGCCCCGATCATTCTCTATATCTGAGACTGTTTTTCTTGAGACATCGACAAGTCTTGCGAACACATCCTGTTTGAGTCCCAGTATATTAACGCGTAAGCTTTTCAACGCTTGGCCTTGTGTTAGCTCTCCAAGCAATAAGTGTTTGATGATTTTGTTTGCCTCTGTTTTGCGTTCTGCTGCACTGACTGCTTTGGCGTTTTTTGAGGTTTTCGATCTCGTCGGAGTATTGAGTTGCGATCGTTCTTTGGTCGAATGAGTTGCATTCGTCCCAGTCTTGGGCTGATATTGATTTCGCTTTGCTCTTAGACGAGCAACTGTATCTTGTACGGACTCTTTATTGCTTGGCTGATTCATAGTAGCCCCCATTTAGTGAGCTTTTCTGATATATGATTAAGTCCAACGGCTGGCATCTCTAAGATTTGTTCTGGCACTCCTCGTAATGCTAGTCTCTGCTTTAAGTCAATGCATTTACTTGCTGTAACCTCTAGCTCTTGTAATAACACTTCTTTTGGCACGAGATCAGATAAGGTGTCCGCTATTCCTACGAAGTCGTAAGTTCCGCCAACCTCTAGTGGGGCTTTCCATTTTGTTGTTCTTGGAATGCCTTCAGGATCAGCTTTCATTGGTGCGAAGTCGTAAACGGGAGCAAGCTTTATGACTCCATCACCTTTTAAGAATGAAGTGTTTCTGCCATGGTTATCACTATTACCAAACAATATGTTGAGCAGATCTCTCTTCACCCATTCAATGACGAAAGCTTGAGTATCAAACCTATACCCTTGGTGTTTAACCATATTGCTTTCAGTGATTTTTTCTATGAGAGTTCGGATTGTTGTTTCGTGATCAAGCGTGACTCCAGCGCCTTTGTTCAAAATGGAATACACAGATTCCATGCCAAACCTCTCGATTTGTTGCTCAATAATTTGAACATCAAATCGAGGAAGCCACAAGGAAGGGTAGTTTAATCCTTCCTCCAAGCGCATGCCGTCGGTGGAGATCGTTTCAACTCCCATTTCTGTTAGCTCGTGGTAGAAGTAGAACTCAGCTCTTAGAATATTACAGTCGATGGCGCTTCTTGAGCCTCTAGGGTACTTTACTAAGTAATGTAAGTCGTGGTTGCTATTGTCATCTTGGTATGGATCAATCCATATTTTTTCGCTGCCCGATCCATGATCGAAACCGCATCGGAGGATCAGTTTTGGCGCTTCACCTCCAGCCCCTGTCGCACCACCCGCGGCGGCCCCTCTTTGCTGTGCATAGTCGAGGAAATCACCAGCTCGATTTTTAACATCATCAACAGAGAAGTAGAGGTTGTCTGCTACTTCGTAGCGCTCAGGAAGAGAGTCTTTTACTCTTAAGTTACCAATAGGCGACATTGTGCCAAACTTGAGCAAAACATAGTCTTGTTCATCAGAACTAAGGTCGTCAATATCTAGGTGTTTGACCCAGTATCGTCTACTAGCACCACTAGGCATAATATCGTCTAGAAACGTTAACCATCCAGGTTTACCCATGTCATTAAAAAAGAATGAGACAGGGTGGTTTAGTGAAACAGCGTGAAAGTCATCTTTATCGTGATGTTCTAGCGCATAGTCGCTGAGGTAGTTGAGTTCAGTCACTCGGAAATTATGTCGGCTACTTTTAGGGAATGAGATGATACCGATATCTATCCATTCACCTCTGATAAAAGCTTGTATGGTTAGTTCTTCCATTGACAACACCTCTACTTATCAATGAGTGAAATTTTACTCGTAAAGTCGTTTACTTTCAAGTTGTGAGTAAAATTTTACTCATTAATATGCAGTTAGACTATTTATGAGTAAATGATTACTCATAGAACGTAAGTCAAAATTATTGATGAGCAGAATGGATTTTTTTAGCTATGAAAGCTGCGATAGGGGCGAGTTAATTGCCAAATACCAGATGAGGATATCTTTAGATAGCGCATTTTTAGTACCAACTTTTAGTACAAGTGGCACACGAACGAAAAATAAAGACAAAAAAAGGCGGTAAGTCAATAACTTACCGCCTTTCCAAACGTTTGGTGGGCTGGCGTAAGTTGATCTGGTTGGTTAAGTTGCTGTATTTAATGAATTTGTATTAATTTGATTTTAGTTGTGGTTCCTAAGGTGGTTCCTAAAAATAATTGCTTCGCATAATCTCGGTGATTTTCTATCATTTTGTGTGCAACCGTTCCAACGCTCCCTATAACTTGCCTTACTTTGTCCGCTAATCCTGAAAATAAAAAAAACTCTCCACTTGCGAGGGAGCGGTGTTTTGCATGCTTTGGTAACTTTTCTGTTGTCACTTAACAGAAGGAGTCAAAACATGTCGAACACTAAATCAACCCCTATGACACCAAGTGCAGCAGCACGAATTCAATCAGCTGCCGCAAAGGCAAATGGTGGGCAAGTAACTAAGGGCAGTTTTGCTGCCCGTGCTCAAGCTGCTGCGGCTAAGAACGGCAGGTAAAAGGGGAGAGATGGGAGTGTATACCCCATCTCATTTTTATGCCTAAATACAGTAGTAATAAGGATATTCAAAAGCTAATCGCTAAATTGGTGAAGGCTAATTGGCAATATAAGCGTTGCAAGAAGCATGGCTCTCTCTATTCCCCTGGAGGGAAAAGGTTCACTGTACCTGGGACACCAAGCGACAAACGTGCATTTCTAAATTTCAAAAAGGATATTCAAAGAGTTTTATGAACAGCGATGTTTACACCACTCCCTATTTCACGCTTCAACATTTACTAAGAGATATTGCAAAGTGCTTGGGGACTAAGAATTGGGCTGGAAAAAAAATAAATGATGCTTGTAAGAAAGTGGAAATCAACCCACACCAACTTGCTTCTCTAAAAAGCGAACTTATCCATGCCCCGCTCAGCAAATACGTGAATGTTTATTTCGCTGATCATGTGCTGAGAGAGTATGAAAGAGTTGAGTCAATGTATATGGCTCTAATTGAGGGTATGCCCCTTGACGGTGTTCAGGCATCGAAAGCGAGAGAAATCATAAGTAAGTACTTTATGACGTTTGCGATTGCGGAACTGTGCCGAGACATGCTGGATGGGATGAGGTTAACGCCGAGCGGTGTTGCTGAAAGACGGCAACCCTTGATGCCTTTAGCTATAGCATCAATATCTGATGGTGCAGAGTGGCAGAAATTCTATCAGGACGCAACGCCAGTTCAGAAAGAGAGAATTAGAGTGTGGTCATTGGGTAGAGATATACCTGACCCAGATAGTATTGCGTCAATGGGAGAGCCGTGGGAAGACGGTAATAGCTGGGGGACATATAAGGCAAGGCTGATAACCGCAAGGGTCTGGGATTACTACTTTTCTCAAAACGACGGTGTTCATCTTGATCTGCTTACAGAATTCTCTCCTGAAGGTTGCTGGAATGAAATGGTTAGAAGCCTTGGCGCACTGCTCACTGAAGGAACGGAGCGTTATTGTTCGACTACGAATCTCGCTTTGGGGCTTTTTGATTTGCTAAGGCTCAGGAAGCCAAAGCAAGCAAATGACAAAGAGCATTGCCTAGAGCTACTAACGCAATTGGACGCAGAACAACAACGACTCGATAAAGATAATGAGACGACGTATTACTATCACTGGATGAAAGCACGGTACCACCTGCACGCGGGAGAGTTGCTATTGGCGATATCGTGTTACAAGTTAGCCTTTGAACTTGTTTTATACCGGCAAGGGGAGAATGCGGGAAAGATCATTACTGAAGCGATCACAGCTTCATGTCGTTGTGCTAAACCAGACAAAAAGTTCATCAATAGACTCAGACGAATGGCCGTCCTGTTCAAGTTGGATCTCTTACCTCCCGAACATAGCAATGATGCGTTTAAAGCGAAAGTACAAGAGATCGAGCAGTGGGAAATCGCAGCATTTAGCCAATATTTCAATGCCATGTTTCCTAATGAATCTTTCTTCCCTAACTCTGTATATCCAGCCGATCCTCATGAAAACAATGGAATTTGGATGGTGGATGAAACTGCTCATGTGCTTGATCTCACAAAGCCAAACAAATCATTTTCAGTTGGTATGGAAGGCGGCTTGGTCAAAAAAATACCGCAGCTAGTTTACTTCTCAATGCAGGATGATTTTGACGCGGTAGCTAGTTTGTTAGAGGCTGGTGCGGACGTCAACAAACTTTCTAGCAGCAATGAATCTGCAATATTGATGGCGGTTCAAGCTATGCAAATTAACTTGGCACCGCTCAATTCGTTGGACGACGGGTTGTTTAAGCTTATAAGTGAAAAGACTCACAGAAAGAGCATACTAGATTCGCTTTCCAGTAAGCGAAAGCTATCGCCGTTGGGCTGCGCAGTTCAGACTGGACGCGTAGATATAGTGAAAAGGGTGTTAGAGATGGGAGCAACTATCGATAGAAGGCATGACACTATCGGTGAGACGCCTCTTTTCACTGCAATTGGAATGATTGCTCATCACACAAGACCAAAGCTGAATGAAATGCATTGGGATGAGCTTTCCCCCTAAATTAACACCATGACTTTGATGAGACTTCTAATACACTAGAACTAATGGAGATCTCAAAATGAAAAAGCGATACACGGAAGAACAAATCATCAAGGCGATTAAACAGCATGAAGCTGGTGCTAAGGTTGACGACATCTGTCGCGACATGGGGATATCATCGGGCACTTTTTATAACTGGCGCAGCAAGTATGCAGGGCTAGAAGTGAATGAGGCCAAAAGGCTGAGAGAGCTTGAATCTGAGAACAATAAGCTTAAGCGGCTCCTCGCGGAGAAGTTGCTCGAAGTCGAAGCAATGAAGGATGTTGTGTCAAAAAAGTGGTAACGCCATCTTCTCGAAAGCTTATTGCTCGATACCTTATTGACACTCACCGACTGAGTGAAAGAGCGGCCTGTAAGCTTGCGTGTTTGAGTCGAACGGCGTTTCGATACAAAGCTAAAAACCCTGTAGATAGGGCCTTACGAGAACGTTTAAAAGCGTTAGCCGTTCAATATTCCCGTTATGGCTATCTGATGCTGCACAGTTTACTAAAAGCAGAGGGCTTAGTTGTGAATAAGAAGCACACGTATCGTATTTACACTGAGGAAGGACTGCAAGTCAGAACGAAGAAGCGCAAAAAGCTACAGCGCCCGAGACTAGTTATGAATTCACCCACAAGAGCCAATCAACGCTGGTCGATGGACTTTGTCTCTGACCAATTGAGCAATGGTAGACGTTTTCGTGTGCTCAATGTCGTTGACGATTTTTCACGAGAACTCATTGGGCAGCTGGTGTCCCTATCAATCAGTGGCCAACAAGTTGCCCGTTTTTTAACTCAACTAACCGAGGTGCGCAGCAAGCCAGATAACATTGTTTGCGACAACGGGACGGAATTTACCAGCAAAGCCATGTTCTTTTGGTCAAAGACAACGTCGGTAACACTCGCCTTTATTCAACCAGGTAAACCGACTCAAAATGCCTTTGTGGAGAGCCTAAACGGCAAGTTCAGAAATGAGTGTCTCAATCAACACTGGTTCCGCACTCTGGATGAAGCACGTTACGAAATAAATCTATGGATGAAGCACGTTACGAAATAAATCTATGGAGAGAGCACTACAACCATATTCGACCACATAGCTCTCTAAATTATATGTCGCCAATTGATTATGCCAATCAAGTGGCGTAAACGTGGGAAACTTCATCGAGGCGGTGGTATTAATCTCGGG
>NZ_JCBDGG010000056.1:0-2366 GCF_059833835.1 Vibrio sp. R15-SG3-ISO1B
AACGTGGGAAACTTCATCGAGGCGGTGGTATTAATCTCGGGGAAAGGTCACTAGTTTTACAATGTTTTCGTGCAGTAGTTTGATGGACAGATTCTTACCATACCTGTCGAAAGTAATACTTCCATGACTATGCCCTATAAGTTCCGCTACAACGGTTTCAGACACCAATTGTTCCTTTAGCTCAGTTGCAAAGGTATGTCGAAATGAGTGGAAATCGAGTCCTCTTCCAAAGCCCAATACCTTCTTATGACGTCCATACCACTTGGATGCAGAAGTACCATAGCCATCACGTTCATGTTTTAGCTCAGGGAAGATTCTTGGTGTTTTAAGAGTCTTAATAAAGTCTATAAAGCCAAGCTTAATGAGAACAGGGTGTAATGGGACTTTACGGCGGGAATTGAGGTTCTTTAGGCGTTGCTTTGGTTGACTATCATTGATATCGATTAACCATAGGTTGTCGATTTGGATAACATCGCAAACGTAGAGTTGGCATAGCTCATTGAGTCTTGCGCCAGTATAGCGAGCAAGCAAAGGTAGCCAGTATTGATAGTTGTGTCTGAACTTTAGCCTTGTATAGATTTCTGAGCTAAAAATGGTAGATAACTGGGTAGGGGTATAGGCACTCTTTGCCTCGCTAATCTTCTTATCACTGGTAAATCTGAAAGCCTTAAATGGATTTATATCGCAATACTCCATTTGCTCACACCATGTAAAGAATGAAGATGCTTTTTGGAAATAGTCTTTCACACTGCTATTGCTGAGTGTGGGTAGACCTATTTCACTATTTTTTTCAATCGCTTCAAGTCCTGAAAGCCCAGCAAATACGTCGTGTTTTTTTATGTTAGTAGGGTATTGAGAAAGCAACTGACGGATTCTTTCTGCGTCTGGTCGACGAATTTGGTTGATTGATAGCTTACCTGATAGCTCTAGTACGACCTTACACTTTAAGTAGGCTGCCATGGCTGTTTTTTCAGTAACATGGCTTCTTTTGTAAGTTAGATACTTATCTAGCGCATTTGCTGGTGTGAGTTTGGCTAGCTGCCTCTTAGGAGTGTGGATTGCTGAAGCTATGTTAATTGAAGTGGTCAAGCACTCAGTATCAGACTGCTTACTAACTACTTGTCTGATCTCTAACTCAAGCTTTAAAGCTTCTATGATAGCCAAATTCTTGGAAGAGGTATTCAGGGATTTTTTGATCTCTCTTCTTCCATCAAAGAGCGGTCTATGTTGCTTTGAGATCTGATACCGGAACTGCCAAATACCAGATGAGGATATCTTTAGATAGCGCATTTTTAGTACCAACTTTTAGTACAAGTGGTACACGAACGAAAAATAAAAACAAAAAAGGCGGTAAGTCAATAACTTACCGCCTTTCCAAACGTTTGGTGGAGCTGGCGGGAGTTGAACCCGCGTCCGAAAATCATTCATCTTTGGTACTACATGCTTAGTCGATCTTTAATTTCGCCACCCACCTGCGAACCGACACGCGAATGAATGACTAACCTGAATTATAATTCGCCGTTCATCTCTCAGGTGGGAGAATCCGGGCTAGCGCGTTTGGGTTTGATCCCTCGTTGGTCCCCGTCTTACGTGCGGAAGCTAGGGCGAGAGAGCTCTCAGCAGGGTATTAAGCTGCTAGTGCGTAGTTTTCGTCGTTTGCGACTATTTTTTTGCGGTTTGTTAACGAGGCCTACCGCACCTCGGCATGCACCTTAGACTGCAAAATTCCCGTCGAATCCTGAATCAGCCCCAAGGTTGTTGGTGCATAGTACCAGATTAGTGATGCCTGTCTAGCACTATGCGTTTAAGTGGTTAAGATTAGCGCAGCGCGCTTTTCATTACTCGAGCTTTTTGACGCTGCCAGTCGCGATCTTTGATGTCATCACGTTTGTCGTGTAGCTTTTTACCTTTTGCTACGCCGATTTTCATTTTGACCCAAGATTTAGACCAGTAGAGAGACAAGGCGATAAGCGTCATGCCTTCACGGTTGATGCGTCCGGTTAAGTTGTCGAGCTCTCGACGGCTCATAAGTAGTTTTCGCACACGAGTCGGGTTCGCCACTACGTGTGTCGATGCCTGATTTAGAGGAGTGATCGTCATTCCACTCACAAAGGCTTCACCGTTACGCATAAATACGTAACTTTCTGAAATATTGGCTTTACCTTGGCGAAGGGCTTTCACTTCCCACCCTTGTAGCTCTAGACCTGCTTCGATCTCATCTTCGATGAAGTATTCGTGGCGAGCCTTTTTATTGAGCGCGATGGTATTGCTACCCGCTTTTTGTTTTGAGTTTTTCTTTGCCATAATACGGTCATTATAAAGAGGGTTGAGTGCTTAGCAAATCCCTTTGTTTGCGCTGAGTGCAA
>NZ_JCBDGG010000057.1:0-19215 GCF_059833835.1 Vibrio sp. R15-SG3-ISO1B
TCCCCTGCACACTCTGGGATATAGCCAAAATGTACGCCAAGTTGTAACTGTGTGAGCAGCTCACCTGTTGAACCTTTTGCGTAATAAAGAAAGCGAACCGTATCTTTGTTTGTTCCTCGCTCTATCCCTTCAGCAATATTGGAAGGAATGGATACCGAGCATCGCAAGATTTGATCCCTGAAGCCATAATCACGACAACGCTTCATGTGTGAATGAACGCAAACCGCCAGCGCAAATGCCTCCTTCCATACCTCCAACCTCTCAAAATTCATCTCGCCTCCCTCACCCATTACCTACCACCCATAACCCCCCCTTCACAACCACCCCCTCTCCGCAAACGAGACCACGTCCCCATCCCCGATCACAAAATGATCCAATACTCGAATATCCACCAGCGAGAGTGCATCGGTGAGCCGTCGAGTAATTCGCCGGTCAGCTTGGCTCGGTTCTGCTACGCCTGAGGGGTGATTGTGCGCCAAAATCAATGCGGCAGCGTTATGCTCAAGCGCTCGCTTGACGACTTCTCTCGGGTAAACGCTTGCCGCATCAATCGTGCCTTCAAACATCACCTCATCTTGAATGACTCGGTGTTGGTTATCTAAAAACAGGATATAAAAGGCCTCTCTCTGGCGATCTCGCAAAAGACTGGAGAGATAAAGCTTGGTCTGTTGTGGGCTAGTCAGGGCATCACCTCGCTTGAGCGTCTCGCAAAGATAGCGCTGCGTCATCTCAAGGACCGCTTGCAATTGTACGTACTTGGCCTCACCCAATCCTTTATGACGACAAAACTCCAACTGCTTAGCGGAAAATAACCCTCGCAAAGAGCCAAACTCTTTCAACAACACATCCGCCAACTCAATGACATTCATCCCCCGAGTCCCCGTCCGCAGGAAGATAGCCAACAACTCCGCATCCGTCAGCGATTGCGGCCCTTGATGAATCAGCTTCTCACGAGGCATCGACTCCTTAGGCACCCCTCTCATTCCCGCTCCCTCTACTCATCCCTATCCCCCATTACCTATTACCCATTACCCATCACCCATCACCCATCACCCATCACCCATCACCCATCACCACCCTACCAAACCCCCACCCTCAAAAAGCATGCTTTTCGCATTACCCCCCTCGCCCCCCATCACCCTTCCCCCATAACCCATTACCCACGCCCCCTCACCCACTACCTACTACCCCCTTACCCATGCTATCTTACGCCAAGAATTTTTAAGGAAGATCATCATGCAAACACTCGCAGGTAAAAAGATCCTTTTAGGTATCAGCGGTGGTATCGCCGCGTACAAATGTGCGGATTTGACGCGCAGACTCAGTGAACGTGGCGCGACGGTCCAGGTGGTGATGACGCCAGCCGCGAAAGAGTTTATTACCCCGCTGACCATGCAGGCGGTCTCTGGACGTCCGGTGTCAGAGAGCTTGCTCGACCCAGCCGCCGAAGCCTCTATGGGCCATATTGAGCTCGCCAAGTGGGCCGATCTGGTTCTGCTCGCGCCCGCCACGGCGGATTTGATTGCGCGCATGGCGGCGGGCATGGGCAATGATCTTCTGACCACTCTCGTGCTGGCGACGGATGCGCCAGTAGCTGTCTCTCCGGCGATGAATCAGCAGATGTATCGCAACCTCGCCACACAAGAAAACATCGCCACCCTTTCGCGTCGCGGCATGATGATTTGGGGCCCTGCAGCCGGCGAGCAAGCGTGTGGTGACGTCGGCCCGGGGCGCATGTTAGAGCCGATGCAACTCGTTGAGCGCTGCGAGCAATTTTTTGGCCCTAAACCGCTGGCGGGGCGCTCTGTGCTCATCACCGCGGGCCCGACCCGTGAGGCAATTGATCCGGTGCGGTACATCTCTAACCACAGCTCAGGAAAAATGGGCTTTGCTCTGGCCAGCGAGGCAGCGGCGCTCGGTGCCCGCGTGACGCTCATCGCTGGTCCTGTTTCGCTTTCAACGCCGAGCGGCGTCACCCGTATTGATGTGCAAAGCGCGCAAGAGATGTACGACGCGGCACTTGAGCATGCTCGCTCACACGATGTCTTTATTGGCTGCGCCGCGGTGGCCGACTATCGTCCTCATCAGGTTGCCACGCAGAAAATCAAAAAAACCGACCAAAGCGATGCGATGTCGATTGAGATGGTGAAAAACCCCGACATTGTTGCCAGTGTCGCGGCGCTGAATGAGCATCGACCTTTTACTGTTGGCTTTGCCGCTGAAACACAAGACGTCGCCCACTACGCAAAAAGCAAGTTGGCGAAGAAAAACCTTGATCTCATTTGTGCTAACGATGTCTCAGTCGCGGGGCAAGGGTTTAATAGCAACGACAACGCTATCACCGTATACTGGAAAGAGGGTGAGCAATCACTTACGCTTGCGTCCAAACAGGATATCGCAACGCAGATCCTCACCATTATTAATGACAAACTCGCGCCAACCAGCGAGTGATTTCAACCTATTCATCAGACAACGCGGTTGGTTGAGCCCCAGCCGCGCTCGCACTCAGTGTGCGCTTTGCGTTTTCAGCCCCTCTGAGCGCTGCGCCCCTTGTGTGACAGTTCTTATAAACTGTGGTTATAAAAAAGGAAGAGGTTCATGGCAGGAACAAGAAAAACCAACCGCCGCGACGAAATATTGCAAGCCCTTGCCGAAATGCTGGAGTCCAGTGACGGCGCCTCACGCATCACCACCGCGAAACTCGCCAAACAAGTCGGCGTGTCAGAAGCGGCCTTGTATCGTCACTTTCCTAGCAAAGCGCGCATGTTTGAGGGCTTGATCGAGTTTATTGAAGAGTCTTTAATGTCTCGCATCAATCGTATTTTGGATGAAGAGAAAGACACCCTAACGCGTCTGCGTTTGGTGTTGCAGCTCATTCTCGCCTTTGCCGAGCGCAACCCGGGGCTGAGCCGAATTTTGTCTGGCCATGCATTGATGTTTGAAAATGAGCGCCTGCGCGATCGCATCAACCAGTTGTATGAGCGCATTGAAACCTCACTGCGTCAGATCCTGCGTGAGCGTAAACTGCGTGAAGGCAAAGCCTTTCCTGTGGATGAAATGATCCTCGCCGCGCAACTGCTTGGCCAAGTCGAAGGCAGCTTGAACCGCTTTGTGCGCTCTGATTTTAAGTACCACCCCACCGCAAACTTTGATGAGTACTGGGCACTGCTCAGTGCGCAATTGGATTAATTCATGACAACCAACGATAAACACCAGCCACCCAAGTTTTCTTGGTCTTTGCTTCACCCGCGCCATTGGGGCGTTTGGCTTGGCTTTGGCTTGCTGGCGATAGTGGTTAACCTGCTACCGTATCGACTGCTTTATGCACTCGGCCGAGGGCTCGGCAAACTCGGCATGCGTTTAGGCAAAAAGCGCGTTCATGTCGCCAAGCGCAATCTTGAGCTCGCCTTCCCGGATAAGGCGCAAGATGAGATTGAAGCGATGGTCGAGGAGAACTTCAAAAACACCGGTCTCGCGCTGATTGAAACCGGCATCACTTGGTTTTGGCCGACCTGGCGCTTTAAGCGCAGAATCGTAGCGAAAGATGTCGAGTTGCTGCATCAGTACAATGAACAGAAACAGGGCGTGCTGCTGTGCTGCGTCCACGCACTCAATCTAGAGATCACCGCGCGCGCGTTTGCGGTACTGGGGCTAGGTGGCTATGGCGCGTTTCGCCCGCACAATAATCCTGCATACAACTTTATTCAGCACTGGGGCCGCTCGCACAACGGTAACGTTTTGATCGACAGAAAAGATCTCAAACAGATGATTCGCGTTATGCGCAGTGGTGAGCGGCTGTTTTACTTACCGGATCATGACTACGGCCGCAACAAATCGGTGTTTGTGCCCTTCTTTGCGGTGCCTGATGCCTGCACTACTACAGGCACTAGCATCTTGGCGTACACCAGTAAAGCGGCGATTGTAATGGGTTCAGGCTTTCGCAATGACGACGGGCGCTATGAGATCATCGCCAATAAATCGGTAGAGAAAGACTACCCACAAAAAGACGAAGTCGCGGCCGCCGCCTACATGAACCGCCACGTGGAAGAGGTGATCCTCCGCGCCCCAGAGCAATGGATGTGGCTACACAAGCGCTACAAAACCATGCAAGACGAAAACGCAGAGAAAGGCGTACGGTATAGGTAGTGGGTTGTGGGTTGTGGGTTGTGGGTTGTGGGTTGTGGGTTGTGGGTGTTTGCTCTCTCGGCCAACCAAGTCAAGCTTTTTCTCCCCATCACCTATAACCCATTACCTATAACCCATCACCCATCACCTACAACCCTTCACCCCTCACTTAAATCCCATACTCCGCGCGGTACGCTTTCACGGCGGCGAGGTGCTCTAACGCGTCGCCTTGCTCTTCCAAGTAAGTCACCAAATCGCCAAGGCTGACGATGGAGATCACCGCGCAGCCAAAGTCGCGCTCGACTTCTTGAATCGCAGAGAGCTCGCCTTTGCCCTTTTCTTGGCGGTCAATCGCCACCAATACGCCCGCCAGTGCGGCGCCGCTTGCTTGGATAATTTCCATCGATTCACGAATCGCGGTGCCAGCGGTGATCACATCGTCCACCAACATAATGCGACCTTCCAGCGGGCTGCCGACTAAGTTGCCGCCCTCACCGTGGGTTTTCGCTTCTTTACGGTTAAAACAGTAAGGCGTGTCGATGTCGTGGTGATCCGCCAGTGCCACCGCCGTGGTGGTCGCAATCGGGATGCCTTTGTACGCAGGGCCAAACAGCACATCAAACTCGATGCCAGAGTCCGCGAGCGCGGCGGCGTAAAAACGCCCTAAGCGCGCCAAATCACGACCGGTATTGAAAAGTCCAGCGTTAAAGAAGTACGGGCTCTTACGGCCAGATTTCAAAGTAAACTCACCAAACTTAAGAACTTGTTTCTCAAGTGCAAACTCAATAAATTCACGCTGGTATGCTTTCATTATTTTCTCTCGATGTGTTCCTAGTTCCTAGTTCCTAGTTCCTAGTTCCTAGTTCCTAGAAGAAAGGTTAAAGATAAAAAGTGCTCTCTATGTATAGAGAGGACAAAAAAATAGCCCCCATCTATGGGAGCTATCAATCAATCTGCTAGGGCTGCTTTTTGCGCGGCGACAATATCAGCAATGCCGACCTTGGCCGACTCAAGCAAGACCATCAATTGCTCGTGGGTGAACGGTTCACCTTCGGCGGTGCCTTGCACTTCGATCATGCGGCCATCTTCAGTCATCACGACGTTCATATCGGTGTCTGCGGCGGAGTCTTCGACGTACTCCAAGTCGCACAATACCTCCTCACCCAGCAAACCCACCGACACCGCGGCCACGTGGCCTTTCATCGGGCTCTGTTTCAGTTTGCCTTTATTGATCAGATGCGTGAAGGCATCCGCTAGCGCCACACTGGCCCCAGAGATAGACGCCGTACGCGTGCCGCCATCGGCTTGAATCACATCACAGTCAACGGTGATCATAAACTCGCCCATCGCTTCTAAATCCACCACGGCACGTAAGCTGCGCGCAATCAGGCGTTGAATTTCCATCGTGCGGCCACCTTGCTTACCGTTTGAGGCTTCACGACGCATGCGTGAATGTGTCGAACGCGGCAGCATGCCGTACTCGGCCGTCACCCAGCCTTTACCTTGGCCTTTTAGCCAACGCGGCACACTCTCTTCAACCGTGGCGTTACACAGCACTTTGGTATTGCCGAACTCGACCAACACAGAACCTTCTGCATACGCGGTATAGTTGCGAGTAATTTTAATTGGGCGAATTTGATCCGCCTTGCGATCATTGGGACGCATGGGCATTACCTTTGTTGACTTGATGACGGTAGAATTGGGCCCAGAGTCTAGCATAAAACACCCCCTCACCACCACCGCCATTCACCCCCTTCACACCCCTCTACCCATCCCCCACTACCCATCACCCCTATCCCCCTCTAGGCACTAGGAACTAGTCACTAGAAACTCCCCCCGAAACTAGGAACTCCCCCCCACCTTCTGCTATCCTCTCCCTGCGTTATTTTCACAGATTAATAGATAGGAAAATTCGATGATTTATAGCATGACGGCCTACGCGCGTAGCGAAGCCAAAGGCGATTGGGGCAGTGCTGTGTGGGAGATCCGCAGCGTCAACCAACGTTATTTGGAGACCTACTTCCGCCTACCTGAGCAATTTCGTGGCCTAGAGCCGCTACTGCGTGAACGCTTTCGCAAGCGCCTGGCGCGCGGTAAAGTGGAGTGCAGCCTGCGTTTTGAAGCCAACCCCGCCGCCAAAGGTGAGCTGACCATCAATGAAACCCTCGCCAATCAAGTCATCAAAGCCGCTGAGCAAGTGATGCACATGACCGGCGAACTGAGCCGCATCAACCCCTTCCAAGTGATGCAGTGGCCAGGCGTGATGGAGACCCCAGAGCAAGACATGGACGCGGTCAACAAAGATCTGTTAGCCGCCTTTGATAGTGCACTGAGTGATTTCATTGACGCTCGCGGCCGCGAAGGCGATAACATGAAAGCGCTCATCACCCAGCGCCTAGACGCCATCTCACAAGAAGTGACTCGCGTGCGCGCTCGCATGCCCGAGATCCTTGAGTGGCAACGTGAGCGCCTGTTCGCCAAATTTGAAGACGCCAAAGTGGAGCTCGACCCTTCCCGCGTTGAGCAAGAGCTTATCCTCCTCGCGCAAAAATCCGATGTGGCAGAAGAGCTCGATCGCCTCGACTCTCACGTCAAAGAGACCAACAACATCCTCAAAAAAGGCGGCGCCTGCGGCCGACGCCTCGACTTTATGATGCAAGAGTTCAACCGCGAGTCAAACACACTCGCGTCGAAGTCGATCAGCAACGACATCACTGCATCCGGAGTCGAGTTGAAAGTGTTGATTGAGCAGATGAGAGAGCAGATCCAGAATATTGAATAAGGCTTCTAAGTAGAAAGGTACCCGTCCAAGAGCGTCATGAAAGCCCTGCATTACCTTGTGAAGAGCATTGAAAATACAGGGCTTTGACTGACACCACTGCATTTTTGTACGCATCGGTTCTCATTTTAGCGGAGCGGTATGCGTCGCAAATGTGTTTCAATGGCTTCAATCATCGACTTGGTGAGCGGTAAATGCGCTTTTTCTTTCGCCCAGATTTCATGAAAGCCTGCCACGGTTTGCTTGGCAGTATCTAACACCAATTTTTCTGGCAGCATGGCTTTCGCCGCCAAGTGTGACAGCTCATCCAGCGTGAAATCACTGAATTTCTTGCTACGGCTCACCTTCAGCGACGCACTATCATCGGGGAGATAAGGAATGGTCGAGACAAAGTCATAGGCAGGCGCAATCGATGCGGTGCGCTTGTCTTTGTAAATCACAGACCAATTCTTCAAATGCATATCCGCATTGCCAATTAGGGTATTGAACACCAATCGACGGGTAAATTCTGCAATGTCCTTACCTTGACCTTCGATGCCGATAACCTGAGCAATATTGCGCATACTGGCTTTTTTATATTTATCTTGAGGATAGACGCCAAACACTTGCGCAAAATCTTCAATATGTACGGCTTGATCACCTGCACGATCAAAGCGCTTGATCACAAACGCACTGTCACCAAATTTACCAATACCCTCTGGGATATTAGCAATCTGGTTAATCGGGAGTAGCAGCGTCTCTGGTACATCCATACCCAACATTCGAGCCAACTCCATCATCGAATATTCATTTTCCGGCACAGCGTCAAATCGAGACGACGGCAATTTCACAATCCAAGAACCACCTTTACCGGTTGCTGGAATGGTCAAACCACCGTTTGCCTGTTGTATAGCTGAAAACTTCAACTGTACCCCCGCTAATGAAAAACGCATTGGTGATTCAATTTCCGTTTCGTCGTCAATGTCTTGATGCACATTAGGCGGCAGCGCTTCGCCATCAGTAGGTTCAACCGTGATCGCACCGGCTAAATCTTGTCCTAACACCCACAATAGAAAAAATTCTCGTGCGGGGTTCACTCCGGCACGCTCTGCCAGGTAATGACGCATGGTTTCTTCTGGCAAAAGGTTAGAGAAAAACGGCGTTAACTTGGTTTGGGTCGGTTTAAAGTGAGTCAGCAAGCCACCTAGCGAATCTTTAAAACCCAGCCCCAACACTGGCCGCGATTCGTCATGAATGTACGAATCCATAAAAGCAAAAAGCGTTCTATCATTGCCTACGTTGGTGATCGTTGCGATAGGTTCTCCGTAGAGCAACACGTTGAGCGTAGACACATAATTAGTCATCGTCGTCTTCCTCTAACTGATATGCGGGCGACATTACCTCACCTTCGTCGCTGATCCCTTGGCTGCTTCGAATGATTGACTTGATGGCAGGAATGGACTTTTTAGGCGCAACCAATAGCTCTAGCTCGAGTACACGGGCAAGTGCAATTAAACTGGATATTCTTAAATCAACGCCGCCAGACTCGATTTTCGAAATATGGCTTTGAGGTACCCCCGAACGAGCACTTAACTCTCTCTGGCTAAACCCCTTTCGTACCCGAGCTTCTCGAAGACTGTCTAGTATCTGCTCTGCTACATAGCTCATTTCGATATACCTTAATTCATCAATTAGGAATGATTATATACAAAAATATATCACCACAATCCCGCAAGCACAAGAATGATTAGTTATTATACATCATATATCGGCTTTGATATGCATTTATAGATAATCGATCTTTGAGGTCATCCACTCACAACGCCTGCCCGTAAACACTCTGCAACCCTTTGAACTCCGCAGCGTTGTCGAGCGCTTCAAGTGTCGTCAGCTTCATGGCGTGTTTGACGGGGCGGTGCGGCACGCGTTTGATGCCATCGCGCCGCAATTTGTACGCACGCTCGATGGCTTAGTGCTGGGAGAGAACCCCAAGCAAGGCGTGTTCACTGAGCAGCAGTTTGTCCAGCCGGATCTTAATTTCACCCTGACCTTTCCCAGTGAGTGGCAAACCGTCAACCAAGCCTCGATGGTCGGCGCCATTAAGCCCGATCAAAGCGCGTTTTTAGTGGTGCAAGGCGTGAGCAATGACTTTAGCGCCAAGGAGCATGTGCTGCGTTATCAAGCGCAGATCGAGGCACATGAGAAAGGGCGGTATCCACCGCCCTTTCGTATCACTGTTACCGCTTTATTTTTGCGATTATAAAAGCACCAAATACGCCATAAACAGCCCAGACAGCACATAAATGACTGGGTGAACCTGCTTGGCTTTGCCTGCTACCACCATGCTAAAGGCGTAGCTGATAAAGCCCATCGCCATGCCGTTGGCCGGTGAGAAGCTCAGTACGGTGAACATGATGGTGAAAAACGCCGCGATGCGAGACTCTTTTTGCTCCCAGCGGATTTGGCCAAGGCGACCAATCATGTAGATGCCGACCACCACCATCGCCGGGGCGACCATGGCCGCAGAGAAGATGGAAAAAAGCGGGTAGAGGAACAGCGACACCAAGAAGAGCCCCGCAACCACCACCGCAGCCAGGCCGGTTTTCGCGCCTTGCGCAGAGGCAATGCCCGATTCTGAGAATGCGGTGACTGAAGTCGTACCCAGCACAGAGCCAATCACGGTGCCGCCTGCGTCCGCAACCAGCGCCGAGCGCGCATTGGGCACTTTGCCATCTTTGTCGATGATGCCCGCATCTCGGCCGACGCCGACAATGGTGCTGAGGCCATCAAAGAAATCGACAATCAAGAAAATCACCACAATAAACAGCAGATCAAACAGCTTGTCAGCCGTCAGCCCTGAGAAATTGAAGATCGCGCCAACGCTGCCCGACAGGCTTGGCGGCGCAGCCACTAGGCTCTCTGGGATGGGGGCGTTTTGCGTCCCTAGCATCCAGTCGGCCACAACGGTCAGCACAATCGCCGATACAAACGAGATAAAGGTCGCCAGTTTGATGTCACGAATCATGCAGCCGAGCGCGATAAAGATACTGATGTAGGCAATGATGACTTGCGGGTCATTGATTTTGCCCATGCTGACCAAAATGATCGGGTTCGAGACGATGATGCCGGCGTTTTTCAGGCCCAAAAAGGCGATAAACAGACCAAGCGATACGGTGATCGCCAATTTGAGATCTTCTGGAATAGACTCAATCATCGCCTTGCGAATATGGGTCATCGACAAAATCAGATAGAGCACACCAGAGAAGAAGATCCCCAGCAGCGCTTCGTGCCACACCAGCGCCACTGAGCCGCTCAGCAGCATGCCTTTAAAGAAGCCGTTCATGCTCATGCCTGGCGCGAGCATGACTGGGTAGTTACCAAACACACCCATGATCAGCGTGGCCGCTGCCGCCGCCAGTGCTGTGGCGGTAAAAATCGCGCCGCGATCCATGCCTGGGATGTCACCCAAAATCGCGGGGTTAACCGCCAAGATGTAACTCATCGCCAAAAAAGTAATAAATCCAGCGTACAGCTCCGTGCCTAGGGTCGATTTGCGCGCAGAGATATGAAAAGTGGATTCAAGCCACCCAGCGTTGGCTGAGCGTGGAAGTGCAGTGTCAGAACTCACAATACAACCTATCGTTAGATAAATAAGAGGGCCATAGCCCATCGCCAGCAGCAATGCCCGCAACAAGCCAAACGTTTGCGCGAATTGTAATGAGATGGGAACGGATTTCAACTGGTTTGGAAAAAGTGGGTGGTGGGTGGTGGGTGGTGGGTGGTGGGTGGTGGGTGGTGGGTGGTGGGTGGTGGGTGGTGAAATTTTGATGGATGAAAGGACCATGTCAAGAACATTCCCCCAACCTAATACCCCTAACCCCTTACCCCTTACCCACCTCCCCCCTAGTCACTCCCCCCGATCCATGCTACTCTTCGCCTCCCTTTTTCTGGCCGAATTTTCGCCACCGATGTTGAGAGAAATCGCGCTCTTGACTGACGTTATGCCCGCGGTCAGTGCTATCTTTAATACATCGAATCTTATGGTGGACGTAACCTTATGGCCAAAGGCACCCTATACATTGTTTCTGCGCCCAGCGGCGCGGGTAAATCGAGCTTGATTTCAGCCATGCTGGAAACCAACCCTACCTACGCAATGAAAGTGTCCGTGTCGCACACGACACGTGGCATGCGCCCGGGTGAGCAAGATGGCGTGCACTACCACTTTGTGCAAAAAGAGCAGTTTGAAGCGCTGATCGAACAAGGTGCGTTTTTGGAATACGCGGAAGTGTTTGGCAACTACTACGGCACCTCTCGCCCGTGGATTGAGCAAAACCTCGATAAAGGCATCGACGTCTTCCTCGACATTGACTGGCAAGGCGCGCGTCAAATTCGCGAGCAAATGCCACAAGCCAAGAGCTTGTTCATCCTGCCGCCGTCAAACGGTGAGTTGGAACGCCGCCTGAACGCGCGCGGCCAAGACAGTGAAGCGGTGATCGCAAAACGCATGGCGGAAGCGAAATCGGAAATTTCTCACTACAACGAATACGACTACGTGATCATCAATGATGATTTCGATAACGCGCTGATGGACTTTAAAGCCATCATTCGCGCCGAACGCCTCAAGCAAGATAAGCAAGCCCTCAAGTACAAAGGCATGCTGGATGCGTTGTTGAAATAAGAATCTAGACTATTCTCTACGAGATCTTGTATAATTTCTCGTCATACAAAATTTTAGTTAACTATTTGGAGTCCTTATGGCACGCGTAACTGTTCAAGACGCTGTTGAAAAAGTTGGCAACCGTTTCGACCTAGTTCTCATTGCGGCTCGCCGCGCTCGTCAAATGCAAACTGGCGGCAAAGATTCACTGGTGCCAGAAGAGAACGATAAGCCAACGGTTATCGCTCTGCGCGAAATCGAAGAAAGCCTTATCACAAAAGAGATCCTAGATGCGCGTGAGCGTCAAGAGCAGCAAGAGCAAGAAGCCGCTGAACTTGCCGCTGTTAGCAGCATTGCTCACGGTCGATAATCCTCTTCATCACACTCTGCCGGGCCTAAAATTTGTATCTATTCGATAGCCTCAAAGACGTTGCCCAAGAATACCTAACAGAGCCTCAAATTGAGGCTCTGCGTCAATCTTATGTGGTAGCGAAAGATGCCCATGAAGGGCAAACCCGCTCAAGCGGGGAACCATACATCATCCACCCTGTTGCTGTTGCTCGTATCTTGGCGGAAATGCGCCTGGATATTGAAACCCTCCAAGCCGCCCTTTTGCACGATGTCATCGAAGATTGTGATGTCACCAAAGAGCAGCTAGAAGAGAAGTTTGGCAACACCGTCGCAGAACTGGTCGATGGCGTCTCTAAGCTGGATAAGCTCAAGTTTCGTGATCGCAAGGAAGCTCAGGCTGAGAACTTTCGTAAGATGGTCCTTGCGATGGTGCAAGACATCCGCGTCATTTTGATCAAACTGGCAGACCGCACGCACAACATGCGCACGCTCGGCGCACTGCGTCCAGACAAAAAGCGTCGCATCGCACGCGAAACTCTCGAAATCTACTCACCCTTAGCGCATCGCTTGGGTATCCATAATATTAAAACCGAACTGGAAGAGCTCGGTTTTGAAGCGCTCTACCCCAACCGCTATCGCGTGTTAAAAGAGGTCGTCAAGGCCGCTCGCGGTAACCGTAAAGAGATGATTCAACGCATCCACACCGAAATTGAAGGCCGACTGGAAGAAGTGGGCCTGTCTGCGCGTGTGGTGGGGCGTGAGAAAAACCTCTTCTCCATCTACAACAAGATGAAGACCAAAGAGCAGCGCTTTCACACCATTATGGACATCTACGCGTTTCGTGTGGTGGTGGACACCGCTGACACCTGCTATCGCGTACTGGGCCAAGTGCACTCGCTCTACAAGCCTCGCCCGGGGCGTATGAAAGATTACATCGCGGTGCCGAAAGCGAACGGCTATCAGTCTTTGCATACCTCGATGGTCGGCCCACACGGTGTGCCTGTCGAAGTGCAAATTCGCACCGAAGATATGGATCAAATGGCAGACAAAGGGGTCGCGGCGCACTGGTCTTACAAAGGCAATGGCGAGCGTACCGGCACCACCGCGCAAGTCAAAGCGCAGCGCTGGATGCAGAGCCTGCTTGAGCTCCAACAAAGCGCGGGCAACTCGTTCGAATTTATTGAAAACGTCAAATCGGATCTCTTCCCAGATGAGATTTACGTCTTCACCCCGAAAGGGCGCATTGTGGAGCTGCCTGTCGGCGCCACTGCGGTCGATTTTGCGTATGCCGTGCATACCGATGTCGGCAACACCTGTGTCGGCGCGCGCGTCGATCGCAACCCTTACCCTCTCAGCAAAGCGCTGAAAAACGGCCAGACGATTGAGATCATCAGCGCACCGGGCGCCCGTCCGAATGCAGCATGGCTCAACTACGTCGTGACCTCACGAGCGCGCACTAAGATTCGTCAAGTGCTGAAAACCATGCGCCGTGAAGAGTCGATTACCCTTGGCCGCCGATTGCTCAATCACGCCTTAGGTGATTTGTCGGTTTCCGACATCAATGAAGAGAACATCAATCACGTCTTGAGCGATCTGAAAATCAAATCCCTCAATGATCTGCTCGCCGCTATCGGTTTGGGTGAGTTGATGAGTATTGTCATCGCCCGCAGACTGCTTGGCGATGCCGATGAGCTCACCGAAGTCATCAACACCGACGGCAAGCCGAAGAAGAAGCTGCCGATCCGCGGCGCAGAAGGCATCTTGCTGACGTTTGCCAACTGTTGTCATCCGATTCCGGACGATCACATCATTGCTCACGTCTCTCCGGGTCGAGGACTGGTGGTGCATCGTGAGACGTGCCCGAACGTGCGCAACCACGAAAAAGAGCCAGATAAGTACATGGCGGTGGAGTGGTCAGACGATTACGATCAAGAGTTTATCGCCGAGCTGCGTGTCGATGTGCAAAACCGTCAAGGCGCCCTCGCGGAACTGACCAACGTCATTTCACAAACCGGCTCCAACATTCACGGTCTCTCGACCGAAGAGCGTGACGGGCGTTTGTACACAGTGACTGTGGTGCTCACCACCAAAGATCGCGTCCACTTAGCGGGCATCATGCGCAAGATTAAAGCCATGCCGCACACGCTCAAAGTACGCCGTAGAAAGTACTGATCCCCATCCAAATCAGAAAGCGGTCTTTAGGGCCGCTTTCTTTATCATCCATTTTTTAACACCATATTCTTTTTCAACTAAGCCCTAACACCATGAATTTAGAACGTTACCAACGCATTCAAGAAGTGTTAAAAGCGCGCCAAGCGGATTTGACCCTTTGCCTCGAAGAAGTTCACAAGCCCAATAACGTCTCGGCGGTGATCCGCAGCGCCGACGCCACCGGCATTCACAAAGTGCACGCAGTTTGGCCTGATAAAATGCGCACCTTAAGCCACACCTCGGCGGGCGCGCGCAACTGGGTGGAAGTGGAAACGCACGATACTATTGAAGACGCGATTGGTGAGCTCAAACGTCAAGGCATACAAGTGCTGGTCACCAACCTCTCAGAAACGGCGGTCGATTTTCGTCAGATTGATTACACCAAACCGACGGCGGTGATCCTCGGCAGTGAAAAAATCGGCGCGTCAGAGCAAGCCAAAGCGCTCGCCGATCAAGACATCATCATCCCTATGGTTGGTATGGTCCAATCACTCAATGTCTCGGTCGCCAGCGCAGTGATTCTCTATGAAGCCCAGCGCCAACGCCAAGCCGCTGGCATGTACGACAACGCACAAAGCGCCCTGCCCGCCGAGACCATCCACCGCATCCTCTTTGAGCGCGGCCACCCCGTGCTCGCCAAAGTCGCCAAACGCAAACAGCTCCCTTACCCTCCCCTCGACGAGCAAGGCCAAATCGTCGCGGATAAAGAGTGGTGGGCGAAGATGCAGAGTAGGTAGGTTTGGGGGTGATGGGTGGTGGGGCGCTGCGCTTGTAGGTAAATACACCCACCACCCATTACCCATTACCCATTACCCATTACCCATTACCCATTACCCATTACCCACTGTACAAAAACACAGATAAATGCTTAACTATCCCCATCATTAATCATTGCGTGAGCGAAGCTATGTCCCAACTTTTGTCGGCTATTCCACTGACCTCTCTGGCGGGTGTCGGGGCGAAAGTGGCAGAGAAATTGGCCAAAGTCGGGCTGCTGTCGGTGCAGGATTTACTGTTTCACTTACCGCTGCGCTATGAAGATCGCACTCGGGTCTACCCCATTGTGAAACTGCACGCTGGGCTATGGGCGGCGGTGCAGGGTAAGGTGATGAGTGTCGATACCCTGTTTGGCAAACGCAAAATGTTGGCGGTCAAACTCAGTGATGGCAACGGCACCCTCACACTGCGCTTTTTTAACTTCACCGCCGGGATGAAAAATCAATTCGCGGAAGGCAAAACGGTGCATGCTTATGGGGAAATCAAACGCGGCAGCTACGGGTTAGAGATTGTCCATCCGGATTACAAGTTTTACACGCCGCAGCAACCTGCTGAGACGGAGCCGAGTTTAACGCCCGTCTACCCGACCACCGATGGTCTGCGCCAACTCACCCTGCGCAACCTGACAGAACAAGCGCTCTCATTGCTCGATAAATCGGCGGTGCAAGAGCTGCTCCCTGCCGGGCTCTATGATAGCCAAATCACCCTCAATCAAGCGCTGCACACCATTCATCGCCCACCACCGAACATCAATCTGGAACAGTTTGATGAGGGTAAACACCCGGCGCAAGTACGCCTCATCATGGAAGAGCTGCTGGCGCAAAATCTATCGATGCTCGCGGTGCGCAGCCAAGGGCAAAAAGAGGCGGCGATCGCGCTGGGGCCGAGTCAAACGCTGAAACAACAGCTATTGGACGCCCTGCCGTTCTCGCCGACGAATGCTCAGCGCCGAGTCGTAGAAGAAATTGAGAGCGATCTCGCCAAACCGCACCCGATGATGCGCTTAGTGCAAGGGGATGTCGGCTCAGGCAAGACCTTGGTCGCGGCACTGGCCGCCGTGCGCGCCTTGGAGCAAGGCAAACAAGTGGCTTTGATGGCACCGACCGAACTGCTGGCAGAGCAGCACGCATTAAACTTTAGCCAATGGTTTGAGCCAATGGGCATTCAAGTCGGCTGGCTGGCGGGCAAGCTCAAAGGCAAAGCCAAGCAGACCCAACTCGAGCGCATTGCCTCAGGCGAGGCGCAAATGGTGGTCGGCACCCATGCGCTGTTCCAAGAGCAGGTCAATTTTTCTCAGTTAGCCCTAGTGATCATTGATGAGCAACACCGCTTTGGTGTCCACCAGCGGCTGGAGCTGCGTGAAAAAGGCGAGCAGCAGGGCGCGTATCCGCATCAACTGATCATGACGGCGACGCCCATTCCGCGCACCCTCGCCATGACGGCGTACGCAGACCTTGAAACCTCCGTCATCGATGAGCTTCCCCCCGGTCGTACGCCGATTCAAACCGTCGCCATCCCAGACACCAAACGCGACACCATTGTTGAACGCGTACGTCACGCCTGCCTAAACGAGGGCAAGCAAGCGTATTGGGTGTGTACCTTGATTGATGAGTCGGAAGTGCTCGAGGCGCAAGCCGCCGCCGATACCGCAGAGGAGTTACAGCGCACGCTGGCGGACCTCAAGATTGGTTTAGTCCACGGGCGAATGAAACCGGCCGAGAAGCAGGCGGTGATGCAGGCGTTTAAAGACAATCAACTGCACTTGTTGGTCGCCACGACGGTGATAGAAGTTGGGGTCGATGTCCCCAATGCCAGCTTGATGATCATTGAAAACCCCGAACGCCTCGGCCTGGCGCAGCTTCACCAGTTGCGTGGCCGTGTCGGAAGAGGCTCGGTCGCGAGCCATTGTGTGCTCTTGTATCACGCGCCTCTGTCTAAAACGGCGCAAAAGCGATTAGGTGTTTTGAGGGAAAGCAACGATGGCTTTGTGATAGCCCAGCGCGATCTCGAAATTCGCGGCCCAGGCGAGCTGCTCGGCACCAAACAAACCGGCATGGCCGATTTTAAGATTGCCGATCTGATCCGCGATCAACGCCTCGTCCCCGAAGTGCAACGCATCGCGCGCTACCTGCATCTCAACTACCCTGACCACACCCAAGCGATCATAGAGCGGTGGTTGGGCGAGCGTGATATTTACGCGAAGGCGTAGGTAGAGGGTTGTGGGTAATGGGTCTGGGGTAATGGGTTGCGGGTGGTGAATACATTTACCGACAAGCGCAGCGCCCTACCACCTATTACCCATCACCCATCACCCATCACCCATCACCCATCACCCATCACCCACAACCTATAACCTCACCCCTTCACCTTCAATATCTTATCCCACGGCAGTGCTTCATCACCTAGGACGATAAAATTGGGGTTCTCGAGCGTCTCGCGCTCATTGTAGGAAAGGGGTTCGAGGTGGGTGCTGAGAATGCGTCCTCCGGCTTCTTGGACGATGCACTGGGTCGCGGCGGTGTCCCATTCGCCGGTTGGCCCGAGTCGCAAGTAGCAATCGACCGCGCCTTCGGCCACCAAACACGCTTTCAGTGCGGCAGAGCCGAGTGGGACTAGGTCATAATTCCACTGGCTGCTCATGCGGGAGGTGATACGGTTGATGTTCTGCCTGCGGCTGATCGCAATCGCAATCGGGTAGGCTTTACCATCATGCTGGTGAGTTTTGATGCGCACGCTTTCACTCATGTCGGGGATTTTCCATGCCCCTTTGCCTTGGTAAGCGTAATACGTGACCCCAGAGACCGGCCCATACACCACGCCCATCACAGGCTGATTGTTGTCGATAAGGGCAATGATGGTGGCGAAATCACCGCTGCGAGCAATGAATTCCTGCGTCCCATCGAGCGGGTCGACCAGCCAATATTTGTCCCACTCTGCGCGTTTTGACAAGCTGATGTCCGCCGCTTCTTCTGACAGTACCGGAATATCCGGCGTCAATTCAGAGAGCTTTTCGACAATCAATTTGTGCGCGGCGATGTCAGCACTGGTGACCGGCGTTTCGTCGCTCTTGGTGTACTCTTGGTACTCTTTCTTCTCATAAATATCGAGGATCAATTGCCCAGCAGAGCGCGCAATATCGATTACCGCGGGGAGATGATGAGACAGGTCTTGGGTTTTAGGCATAATGGCAAATCCTTGGCGCGCGGGAGGCCGTATCCCGCTCGCTCATAACGCAGTGCTAAGAATGGCGCAGTGCTAATAGCAACGCCGTAATGCTTCGCGCTTCACAAAAATCAAGATGCGTAAGAAGCTCATCCGCTTGCGCCAACGGCCAGCGAATCACTTCCAATGGTTCCGGTTCGTCCCCTTGCAACTGTTCAGGATAGAGATCCTTGGCAATAAACAGGGTCATGCGGCTCGAGAAGTAGGATGGCGCTAACACCACCTCTTTAAGGGGGATTAAGGTACGCGCGCCCATACCAATTTCTTCTTTCAGCTCTCGGCAGGCTGCTTCGCTGGCGGACTCACCCGGGTCAATCAGCCCTTTGGGGAACCCCAATTCGTAGCGTTCCGTACCGGCCGCGTACTCTCGAACCAACAACAGATCCCCTTGCTCTGTGATGGGCACCATCATCACCGCGTTTCGACCACTGGGCTTCATACGCTCATACGTACGGGTTTCGCCATTGCTAAAGCGCAAGTCGAGCGCTTCTATCGCAAACAATTTGGACTTCGCCACGGTGTTTTTTGCCAGAATCTCTGGCGGCGTCTGTTTCGCCACGCGCTTACTCCATCACTGGGGGAAATGAATAATAATCATTAATATAGGGGAATCACTGCGAAGATCCTAGGATCGATTGAGAAAAACCGCGCGAAAATATTGAGCCCAAATAGGCGCACTTTCGATATAAAAAAGGCACCCCGAAGGATGCCTCTCAATAGCGCTGTCAGAATTAGTAGTAAGAGTGCTCGCCGCGATCGTGCTCAGTCGCATCACGTACGGCCGACAGCTCACCCGCAAACTCTTGCAGCAGCTGCTTCTCGATACCTTCTTTGAGCGTCACATCGACCATAGAACAGCCGTTACAGCCACCGCCAAACGCCACAATGGCTACGCCGGCATCGGTGATTTCAACCAGATTGACATGACCACCGTGCCCAGCGAGCTGCGGGTTCACTTGCGTTTGGATCACGTACTCAACACGTTCTACGAGCGGCGCATCGTCCGACACTTTACGCATTTTCGCGTTTGGCGCTTTGAGCGTCAGCTGAGAGCCCATTTTATCAGTGACAAAATCGATTTCAGCGTCTTCAAGGAACGGCAGACTCAGCTCAT